>JAJEAY010000099.1 GCA_022824145.1 Rhodobacter sp.
CGAGAATCCGGAGACCGAGGCGATTGCGTGCCTCAGTTCTTCCTGATGCTTCGAGCGCCCCCTGAAGGTTAACAGTCGACGCGAACAGATCGCCCATTCCTTTTCGCTGGTTGCCACCGAGCACGCCCCGCAAGGAATGAAACCGTTACTTTTCCGGCGGACTTCATCTTCGAAAAACGGGGCGAGCGGCTGATGGCTGGCAGGCCATCTTGCCATGTCGCGGTTTCCGCCGCCGTCGCAAATCCGGCCATCCATGAACGGGCATGCGGCCTGCGGAAGCTCTCCTCTGTGGCAGCCGCTGTGGGTGACTCTTTTACCGAACAGTTCATGGATCACAGGCATAGATCTGTCCTGATGCAATTGGCGATCGCTTTTGCCAGCGGTGGAGGGACAGCGTTTGCGACCTGCCGATGCTGGTCCAGATCTCTGACCGTACCCGTCCTGCGTCTGATAGGACCGATCAGGACATGACGGTCCGGAAAGCCTTGAATTCTTGCTGCCTCTCTCGGAGTGATGTAGCGGTCCTCAATCGGATGGAAGGGTGCTTCGCCGCAACGCAGGGTAAGTGATGGCTCGTCGCGGTGAAGTCGCCGGAACTTGGTCGTGTCCTTTCGCGTAAGACTGCGCACGGCGTTGGTCGGTGCATCCGGCATGCGGGACAGCCATTGTCCCTCGGAGACAAACGAAATGCGGTAACGGTCACGGTCCGGCGTGACGTCAATATGGTTAGGAGCCAGTGGATCCTCATTGCTAAGGACGGCGGCGGGCAGACCGCGAAGCGCATGCCCCACGGTCAAAGGGTTCTTGGCAGCCGGTTTGGGAAACGCGAAAGACTGACCGGCGGGAACACAGACAATGACAGCCCTGCGCCGTTTCTGCGGAACGCCAAACTCTGTTGCGTTCAGAATCTCGAACCTGGTGTCGTAACCAATCTCATGGAATTCCTCGCATAGTGCGTCAATTGCGGTCATTCCAGACGCGAAAGGAGTGCTGAGGAACTTCGGAACCTGTTCGATCATTACCGCTGTAGGACGCAATGCCTTTGCGAACCGCACCATCTCGAACACCAGGTTTCCCCTCGGGTCTGAAAAACCCCGTTTTTCACCGATTTGGCTGAATGGCTGGCAGGGTGGTCCGCCGTGAAGAAGTGTGGGACGACCAATGTTTGAGACATCAGCAACGCCTTGAGGGTCGAGTGCCCTGACGTCTACCTGCCACGTGATCTTTCCTTTGGAAGCGTTTTTTCGCAGAGTTGCCAGGCAGTGTGGATCCGTTTCGATGGAGCACAACGTCTTGAATCCGGCTTGATCCACGCCAACATCAAGTCCTCCTGCTCCAGCAAACAGGCTTAGGGCGGTTAGGCTCATGATTTGGACCTCAGCTGTTTTGAGAGGTGGACGGAAAAGACTCCTTGCCAATTGGATCGGTCTGATACGAGGTGGTGCCGAAAGGAATCGTGGACGGCTGGCATCATCGTTCTCCTAAACGGTTCATCGTCGGTCATTGCGCTTCGGGTTGGTGAAGCATTCGGTGTTTCAGAAAACCCTAAATTGTTGCGGTCGCTTGTCTCCATACCACAATTTGGGGTATGGATGGCCTAATTGGCAAGCACAAACTGGAAGCTGCTCGGAAGACTTTCCGTTTTCGGGCGGTGTCCGCCGGCGCTTGCGCCAACTGAAGGCAATCAGCGCAGCTTCGCCAGAATTCCCGTGCCGCCCAATTGCGCAGTTGCGGGAACCGAGAATTCCACTCACACGGGAATCGCGCGTTCAGGGCAAACTGCCCTGCGGCGTCACGCAACCCATTCGGAAACCGGAGCGGCAGCTTCGTGCAGGGGCTGGCTGATGATGTCGACGAGTGCCGGGCCGTCATGAGCGACGGCCTCACGCAGAATCGGATCAAGATCCGCCGGGGACTCGATGGTCCACGCCTTGATGCCAAAAGCCCGGGCGACCGCTGCATGGTCAGTGCGGCCGAAGTCAACGTTGTAGAACCGTTGGCCGAACCCTGCGTTTTGCCCTGCCTTGATCCAGCCGTAGGTCGCATTTGAGAAAACAATCGATTTCACGGGAATGCCGTACCGGACCAGCGTTTCCATCTCGCCGCAGCAGAATCCGAAGGAACCGTCGCCCATCACGCTGAGCACCTTTGAATTCGGCCGTCCGACCTGTGCGCCCATAGCGGCCGCCAGCGAATAGCCAAGCGCGCCATGCGCCCGGTTGGAAATGAAATTCCTGCCGGAACTGCGCCAACGGTAATGTGCGCTGAAATAAGGGCACGGCGTTCCCGGATCGGCGCAGATCACGGCATCGTCGTCAAGGATTCCGCTTAAGGCCGCCACGACCGCCTCGGGCCGAATCGGGCGCTCGTCACTTTCGGCCAGCGGCCGAAACTCGGCTTGCTTCCGGCTCCATGCCGCCGACGCCCGCGCGCTGCCGCCCTGTGCGGATCTGCTTTCAGCGGTCACCTTCGCGACCAGTGCCTCCAGAGCCAGTTTCGCGTCAGC
>JAJEAY010000007.1 GCA_022824145.1 Rhodobacter sp.
CGAGAATCACGCCGGGCAGGATGCCGGCGATGAAGAGCTTCCCGATGCTTTCCTCGGTCAGAATCGCGTAGAGCACAAATCCTGTCGAGGGCGGGATCAGGATGCCAAGCGTGCCGCCGGCCGCCACGGATCCAGTCGCCAAGCCGTCAGCGTAGCCAAACCGTTTCATTTCTGGAAGCGCCACTTTGCCGATGGTGACGGCTGTCGCCACCGAAGACCCGGACACCGCTGCAAAGGCGGCACACCCGACGACAGTCGATGAGGCGAGTCCGCCGCGCAGCCGTCCGATCCAGGCGTAGGCGGCTTGGTAAAGGCGCTGTGAATAGCCCGCCTTGCCAGCCATGTTCCCCATCAGCACGAAGAGCGGGATGATCGAAAGGCTGTAGGCGGTGATCGAGGAATAGGTCTCGGACGACATCGTCGCGACCGCGGCGCGCTGCCCATCGATCACCCAGATTCCGCCGAAGCCCACAACCAGGAGGGCCATGCCCACCGGCATGCGGGCGATCATCAGAAGAAAGAGCGCCAGAATGCCCAGGAATCCGATAAGCGTCTCACTCATATCCGGTCGCTCCAGATCGCAGCTGCTCGATGATCTGCCAGAACAGAACCAATGCATAGAGCCCCATGCCGAGGGTGATCGCGCCGTAGGCGATCCATACCGGAATCTCGATCATGTTAGTGACGTCTTCGTATACATAGGCATCGAGTGCCTTGTCCCAGGTTTTCCGGATCAAAAGGATAAGTACACAGGTTCCGATTCCGCGGGCCAGCAGGTCTCCGAGGAACCGGCCCCAAGCGCCGAGTCTACTGTCAAGGATGTCTACGCGGATGTGCGCGCCGCTCAGAGTGGCGAAGGGGATCGCCATCATCACCACAAGTGACATGCCGATTTCGACCAGTTCCTGATCTCCGAGGATCGGATCGTTAAGCACATAGCGGCGAAAGACCGAATAGGTGACAAGGCACATAGTGACGAAAAGCACTAGACCGCCCGCGGCGGCCAGACCTTTCAGAATGCGCCCGGGCAGAACCCGGACGCCTTCGCTTAAAGTTTGGGGAACGTCCAATTTGCGTTATTTCAGCGCGTCGGCCCATTCCTGGGCATTGATCCCGTCGGCCTCGAGCTCTGCGATCAGTTCGCCGGCAAGGGCTGCGGACGCAGCGTTGAATTCGGCGGCTGCTTCCGCTGACAGGTGGATCACCGCACCTCCTTCCGCTTCCCATTTTTCCAAGGCCTTAACACCTGCGGTCGACATTGTGATGTGCCCGCCTTGGGACATCTCCGCCCCAGTCATGCCTTCGAGCTTCGCTTGCGTATCCGCATCAAGCCCTTCCCAGCTGTCAACGTTCATACCAGCATGAAAAGGCTGTTGGACCCATCCATGCCGGTGGTCACGTACTTGACCACCTCGCCAAGGTTGAAGCTGGTCAATACCGAAGTGTCGACGAGAACACCGTCCACAACTCCGGTTTCCAGCGACTGGTAGACTTGGGTTATTGGCATCGACACAGCGGTTGCGCCCCAGGCTTCGATCACGAGGCCGGTATTCTTGGATGGCACGCGGATTTTCAGGCCGGCAAGATCGGACAGCTTTTCGATCTTTTTTTCCGCCATCAACAGCTTGCCGGGCTCCGCCGACCAAAGACCGAGAAGTTTGGTGCGGCGGAATTCATCGCCAATAAGGTCGATGTTCTCCCACATCTTTTTGGTGATTTCCTCGTTGCCTGGCACAACACCGGGCAATTCGACCAGAAGCGTTTTCTTGAACTGCGACGCGGTATAGCCGGGCAGCGCATAGACGATATCCGCGACGCCGTCGAGCACGCGGTCGTACTGCTTGACCGGACCCGCTCCAAGCTCGCCGCCCGGATAGACACGGATCGTGGTTTCGCCGCCTGTGGCTTCCGCGATGTTGGCTGCAAGCGGCAGGAACATCTCGTTGTGAAGGTGGTATTTGGTCGACGAGAAATGCGCGAGTTTGAGTTCATCGGCATGGCCCATCACGCCGAATGCAACGATGGCAGCGCCGCCAAGCATGGATTTCAGGATTGTCATGGATTCCTCCTTTGCTGATCTTAATTTAGCCGGTTGGGCAAGTTCGCTCAATCGCGATGTTTAGCAGGCAATGCCTGCGTTCCGAGGAAGCAGCCGAGATTGCCCGTTCCAAGGCCGCTGGAAGCTCTGCACCGTCGGTCACCTTTTCCGTATAGGCACGGCTGGCGGCTGCGGTCAGAGTGAAATCCGGGCTGGGCCGGAGTGACGTAAGGGGAATGTCGTTCGACTTCGAGGCAAGGCCGCTCCTGTACAGTCCTTCGACCGAATGCCGCACGGCGCCCCATTCTTCATTGTTCAGCACAAGCGTGATGACCGGAAGTCCAAGCGCCTCGCACACCTGATGGCTGGCCGTCGGGTTGGCGAACATGTAGCTTCCGTCGCCGACGGTCGCGAAACAAAGCCGATCCGGGTCAGCCAGCTGCGCGCCCATGGCAGCTGGCAGACCCCATCCAAGGCCACCGGAATGCGGCTCCTGGAAATAGCTGAGATGGTCGTTAAGTTCGAGAGCTGGCAGCGGGCAGCCCAACTCGTGGAACACGCTGGCCGTCCTGCCCCTGATCGCCTTTCCGAGGCAATGGCTGACCCACTCCTTCGACATTGGAGACATGCATCCCGCCTGTGCGCGTTCCCGAACCCTATCGCGTTCTGCGTCGGATATATTCGAGATCTGCGTTCTGCGAACGCCTATACGCTCCTCGTCGCGGACATGCGAATTGACTGTGGCAATGAGTTCGGTAAGCGTAGGAGCCATGTCGCCTGACAGCGTAACGTCTGACCGAAAGCTGCGCATTGGCGTGGACCGGGCGAAGAGCGGATCCGGGCCAAGCTGAATGATCTTTGCCTGATCGCTTGGCCCAGCCCTGTCCGGCCACCACGGAGCAAGTGCGTTCAGAACCAGGACAACGTCCGCTTCATTCAGCAGAATGTCGGCAAACCACCCGACGTGGCAGGGCGAAGACATCGGGATCGCGATCTGGTTGGCCCAGTAATGGGAAACAGGGATCGCCCAGTCCTCCACAAATGCCGCCAACGCGGCAAAAGCCTCCGAAGATCCTGCCCCGCGCTGTGCGATGATCAGGGGTCGCTTGGCATTCGCGAGAAGCTCCGCCGCTTTGGCCAATGACTCCCGATCAGGGGCGGATTTCACAGGCGCCATGCATGACGGTTCCTCGAGGCCGGCTGGAAGACAGGGTTCACACAGAACCTCCCGTGGAAGGCTGAGGTAGACCGGGCCCTTAGGCGTCGAGTTAGCAATGGACCAACCGCGGTCCAATGCCGAAGAAACCTGGTCCGGGAACCGAAGTTCATAGTTCCATTTGCACGCTTCGCGAACGAGAGATGTCTGGTCATACATCTCCTGGCCCCATCCAATTGGAACCGTACGAGCGCCAAATCGCTCTCTTTCAGCGACCGGAGTACGTCCAGACATCATGAACATGGGAATCTGGTCACA
>JAJEAY010000069.1 GCA_022824145.1 Rhodobacter sp.
TCCATCAAGCAGCCTGGCGACCTGCGCCAGAGGGATTGCCTCGTAGCGTCCCTCGCCTCCGCCGACGGCAATTCCCACAAGATCACCTTCTTCGTCGACCAAGGCTCCGCCACTGACGCCGGGCTGCATTCGTGCCGTTACATGGATACGGCCGAGCTCCGCACCTTCTGCAGGCTCAGCGATAAGCGCTCCGGGATCAAAAACCCGAACTTCCTGGCGGCTGACATCGGCGCCAACCGCATGGAACTGCGCCGACCCGAGTTCGTCGTCTTTCAGGCTCGGAATGAACCCGCCTTCCGGTAGGCCATTGACGCTCAGGACAACCAGATCGCCGGTGTAGTCAGATGCGACCACCTGTGCCTCCCGCGGGCCCCGTGGCGTATGCACCACCGCGTCCGTCCTGTCGCCCACCACATGACGGTTGGTGACCAGAAGTGTCGGAGCGATGCGGGTTGCGCTCGCTACCGGGTCAAAGCTGGATACCGGAAAGACGGCCTGACGCATAATGCAGACCGGTGCTGGATGGGGGCAGTCCCCAAGAACCGCTTCCGTCGAAACAGCGTCGTCGTCAGCTGCAGTTTCTGGATTCTGGGTGAGCGGCAAAGCCACATTCAGTTCGGCGCCGTCGCGCAGAATCGTCAACTCGACGGACTCGGCGCCTTCAGGCAGGACGGCCAAAGCCGATATGGCATCGCGCGGGCTTTCTATGCGCCGCTCGCCGATAGTGACGATGAGATCACCGTTTCGAACACCTGCGTTATCCGCGGGGCCGCCGCCGCGGAGGTCAGTGACGACCGGTGCCGCCAAATACGCCAACTGGTTCCGGTCGGCCGTTTCGAGTCGCCAGCCCGGCGATGGATAGCTCACTTTCCCGTCGGCGAGCAGGGCTTCGGCGACGCGCCACAAAAGCTCCGCAGAAACCGCAAATCCGACGCCTGTGTTTGTGTCGCCGTTCGACGCAAAGATGGCGGATGTCATGCCGACCAGCCGACCCTGCCGGTCCACGAGCGCACCGCCGGACGATCCGGGATTGATCGCAGCATCGGTCTGGACGAAGTCCTCGACCGCGTTGAAACCGGCGTTCGAGATATGGACAGCAGAGACGACCCCGCAGGTTACGGACAGCCCGAGGCCAAAGGAATTGCCGATAGAACAGACCGGATCCGCCAGAGCTGGGTCGGCCACCGAACCAAACGGCGCGAGTTCGGCGTCGACACGCAATAGGGCGATGTCGCTGAGCGGATCCCGGGAGATCAGTCTGGCTGGCAGAATGCGGCCGTCCGCAAGACGAACTTCAATCCGTTCCGCCGGTTCGATGACGTGCCACGCGGTGGCAATGACATTCGGGCGAAGAATGACTCCGCTTCCTTCCGGAGCCACGCCCGGCGGGCCTCCACTTCCGCCCTTCGCGCGCCCAGGCCATTGCGGCAGAACCGAAACCACGGAACTCACCGCTTCCGGCTGGAAAGCTCTCGCCGCGCCCAAGCCGACAAATGCGAAGGCGAATGTCAGGAACAGGATTGCCGGTATCCGGAAGCGGCGCTTCGATGCTCCTGTCGAGATCTCCCGTGTCCGCACGGCCATGTTCGATCAGTTCGACGCTTCGAGCCGTACCGCCTCGCCCGATCCGCGTTCTGCCGAGGAGAATCCCAGCTCACCTAGAACAAAGTATGCGACTACGGTGATAACGATGACGCCGGCAAGGCCTGCCCACATTGCCTTCATGTCTCAATCTCCATTTGCGGTCGCCCCTCTCAAGAAATCGATCAGATCCCGACGGTCTTCTTTCGCAGCGATCTGCTGCATAGGCATCTTGGAGCCGGGAATATAGTTGTCAGGACCAAGATCGAAAAGAGCGTCAATTGTTTCCTCTGTCCAGACGATGTCCGACCCGTCCAGTATATCGGAATATCTGTATCCCGGAACCGTGCCGGCAAGACGCCCGAATACACCGCTCAGTGTCGGTCCCGCTTTCCGCGAATTGCCTTCCTCAAGCGCATGGCAGATCGAGCACTTGCGCATGAACTGACGTTCGCCGTTGGACATCGTCTCAGGGCTTTGCAGAAAACTGTGCGACGTACCACCCATCGTCGGTTCGAAACGGTCCAGCAGTTCGACTGGCCAGCCATACACGACGCTGTCGAGCCCACCTGCCCAGATCACCGATCCGTCCGGTGAAAACGCCAGCGCCCAGACCGGGCCTTTCCGGGTCGCGAGGAAGTCGCGTTCGATGCGCCACGTCTCGGTCGAAATCACAGCGATGTATCCGTGCCCGTCGCCGATCGCCAGATTCCCGGTTTCGCTATGGTAAGCCATGGCAAGGACGGGCCGTCGGTCAAGCGTGAAGTCGCGAAGTTCAGCGCCGGTCTCGGTGTCAATCACCCTGGTCACGCCATCGACCGCACCATAGGCCATCCACAACCCGTCCGATGACAGCACCATTTCATTGACCGCGAATCCGTGCCGAACCAGTGTCTGGAACGGCACCTCGTCGGACACCGAAAGATCGTAGACGCGGATTTCCCCATTGGAAGTCGCGGCGTAAAGCAGCTCGCCGTCTGGCGAGAAGACAACGTCATTTGCGCCGGTGTCGCGCAGGTCGATCATCACGGGCGCGTCAGCCGGCTCAGCAAGCGGCCAGAGACCAACGGTGCCGTCCCAGCTGGCCGAGGCCAGAAACGCACCGTCAGGCGACGCTGCGAGATCGGTGACTTTTCCCTTATGACGGCCGAGTTCGCGTCCGTCCGAGCCTTCCCAAAGCCAGATGGAAAAGTCATCCGCCCCGGACGCGATGCGCCCGTCTGGCAGGAAGATCAGATCGATGACAGCGGCGGCATGGCCCTCAAGCCATTGCGGAGAACGGTTCCGCCAGCGTCCCACTGAATTATCGAAACTGGCGCTTGCGACTTCGCCGCTTTCCGAGACGGCAAGCCCCATAACCGGACCACCGTGTCCCTTCAGCGTCGTGAAGTCCTGCGCAATGACAGGGCAGGTCCAGAGCGCAAGTCCGGTCAGAAGCGCAGCGGCAGACCGCATCTATTCAGCCGGGGTTGCGCCACCCGTTGTGCGCTCGCCTTTGTCAGCGGACTTCACATCTTCAAGCCAGATTGAATGGTGCTGATGCGCCCATGCCTCATCCACCTCGCCGGTTCCCATGGCATCGAAGGCGCCCTCCATGCCGAGCGTGCCGATATAGATGTGCGCGATGACAATGCCCATGAGGATGAAAGAGACGATGGCGTGCCAGAGCTGCGCATACTGCATCTCTTCCTGCGGCGCCAGTTCCGTAGGCAATGGATCAAGTCCCAGCAGCCCCGTGATCCCGAGATCGTTCAGAAGCACAAAGGTCTTGGCGAACATAGGGATCTCAAAGGGGAAGAGCAGTGACAGCCCCGAGGCTGAAATCGACGCGCCGAGTATCACCACCGACCAGAAGATCACCTTTTGGCCGGCATTGAATTTTTTGGCCGGAGGGTGTTTGGATCCGATGATTCCGCCGAACTGCGCAACCCACTTAATGTCGGTCCGGTCGGGCAGGTTGTGCCAGACCCAGAAAACGAAAACCATGACCAGTCCGGCCATGAACGCCCAGGCCGAGTTGTTGTGAACCCATTTGCCCGCAACGAGAATGACCGAATTGGCCTCATGTCCGAAAGCGGGAATCAATACCGTACGGCCAAAAAGCGACAGAAGTCCGGTAATGCCAAGGAGGATGAAGGATCCGGCGAGAAGCCAATGGGCGAACCGCTCGACCGCCTGGAAGCGAAGCACTTTCCGGCCGGTCTTGGGGGCGTCAATCCTGATGCGTCCGCGTAGGAAGAAGAACACAGCCAGAAACGCGATCATGCCAAGCAGAAAGTAGCCGCCCCAGGTCTTGAGAACTGTCGCCCGGAATCCAAGCCACCACATCCCACCGTCCTGAACAAGAACCGTAGCGACTTCGCCACCGGACGAAACCGTTATGTCCGCTGATCCATAGCGCAGCGCGCGCCAGAGTTCAGGATCGGAAGACCCGCCCAGAGTTCCAAGCTGCTGGGTCATTCCTGCCGCCGCAGCCGGGTTGCCGACATTTTCCCTGCGGAAACTGTCGTTGATTTCTTCGCCGCTCTGACGCGCAAGAATGTCTTCCAGCGTCTGTGCGCCTCCGGTGGCGCTGCGGTCAGGTTCAGGCTCCATAACGTCCTGCGCCGCGACCGGGGCGCCGAGAGTGAATGCAAGGATCAATGCAGAAATCGCCAATCGCAACACGTCGGCACTCCTCCGGGTCGAAAGTAAATGTAACCGTTCGGATTCGGGGGCGACCCTTTCCTGGGCCGCCCCCGAACAGTTCAGCCTTGAACTATATCAGCCGCTCTTGGCTTCGTATGCAGTGCCCCAGCCCCAAGCGCCCGAGCCGAAGCCGCGGGCGACCACGCGCTCGCGGTAGATGGCTGAAACGACATCGCCGTCGCCTGCAAGAAGGGCCTTGGTGGCACACATCTCGGCGCAGATCGGCAGTTTGCCTTCCGCGATCCGGTTGCGGCCATACTTGGCGAACTCTGCAGTCGAGTGATTGTCCTCGGGTCCACCGGCGCAGAACGTGCACTTGTCCATTTTGCCGCGGCTTCCGAAATTCCCGGCCTGCGGGAACTGCGGGGCGCCGAACGGACAGGCGTAGAAGCAGTATCCGCATCCGATGCAGAGATCCTTGGAATGCAGGACGATCCCTTCTTCGTTCTGATAGAAGCAATCGACCGGGCACACCGCCATGCAGGGCGCATCCGAACAATGCATGCACGCTACCGAGATTGACCTTTCACCCGGGGTGCCGTCCTGGATCGTCACCACCCGACGGCGGTTGATGCCCCAAGGTACCTCGTGCTCGTTTTTACACGCTGTGACGCAGGCGTTGCACTCAATGCAGCGCTCAGCGTCGCAGAGAAACTTTACTCTAGCTCCCATGTTTCCTCTCCTCCTTACGCTGCCCAGACTTTACAGAGAGTGCACTTGCTCTCCTGCATCTGAGTGACCGAGTCATAACCGTAGGTCTGCGCGGTGTTGCTGCTTTCGCCCAGGACGTAGGGGTCGGCTCCGTCGGGGTATTTGTCCCGCAGATCCGCACCTTCGAAATGGCCTCCGAAGTGGAAGGGCATGAAGACAACGCCTTCGCCCACCCTTTGGGTCACCATGGCCATCACTTTGACCTTGGCGCCTTCGGCTCCTTCAACCCAAACCTGTGCTCCGTCGCGGATACCCAAGTTGTTGGCGTCCCTCGAGTTGATCTCGACGAACATGTCCTGCTGAAGTTCAGCAAGCCACGGGTTGGACCGGCTCTCGTCGCCGCCGCCTTCGTATTCGACCAGACGACCTGACGTCAGGATCAACGGGTAATCCTTGGAGAAGTCGTTCTTCTGGATCGAAGCGTACATGGTCGGAAGACGGTAGAACTTGCGGTCCTCGTAGGTCGGATAGTCCGCCACCAGATCCCGCCGGTTCGTGTAGAGCGGCTCGCGGTGCAGCGGCACTGGATCGGGGAAGGTCCAGACCACGGCACGTGCTTTCGCGTTCCCGAAGGGTGCGCAGCCGTGCATGATGGCCACCCGCTGGATGCCGCCCGAAAGGTCGGTTTTCCAGTTGGTCTTCGGACCTGCCACCGCATCGATGGCGGCACGCTCCGCATCCGTCAGGTCGCTGTCCCATCCCAGGTCCATCAGCATCTGCATGGTGAATTCAGGATAGCCGTCCTGAATTTCCGAACCCGGATTGAACACGCCGTCGGCCAGCAGGTTTTCGCCATCCCGTTCGACGCCGAAGCGGGCACGGAAGCACAGGCCGCCGTCAGCGACCGGCCGGGACATGTCGTAGAGGTTCGGCGTGCCTGGATGTTTCATCTCGGCCGTTCCCCAGCAAGGCCAGGGCATACCGTAGAAATCCCCGTCCGCCGGCCCGCCTACAGCCCTCAGCGTCGTTCTGTCGAACGTGTGCTGGTTGGCCATGTGGAGCTTGATCCGCTCCGGGCTCTGGCCGGTGTAGCCGACAGTCCACATTCCGGCATTGATCTCGCGGGTCACGTCCTCGATGTTTGGAGTCACGCCGTCGTCTTCGATCGCAATGTTGCGGAAGAAACGGTCGTGCCAGCCGAACTTCTTGGAAAAGAGGCCGATGATTTCGTGGTCCGACTTCGATTCGAAGATCGGGTCAACCACCTGTTCGCGCCATTGGATCGACCGGTTCGACGCCGTTACGGACCCATGGGTTTCGAACTGCGTGCACGCTGGAAGCAGGTACACACCGTCCGTCCGGTCGTGAAGCACGGCAGAGACGGTTGGATAGGGGTCGATCACGACCAGCATGTCCAGCATCTCCATCGCGGTCTTCATTTCCTTCATCCGCGTCTGCGAATTCGGCGCATGGCCCCAGAGAACCATGGCGCGGACCCGGTCGGGGTTGTCCATGTTTTCCGGATCCTCGAGAACGCCGTCAATCCAGCGGCTGACCGGGATGCCCGTCAGGTTCATGAGATTCTTGTCCTTGCCGTCCGATCCTTTGACCGTGGCAAACTGGCTCTTGAGCCAGTCAAGATCCTCGCCCCAGACCCGTGCCCAGTGCGCCCAGGATCCGGCTGACAGGCCGTAGTAGCCGGGCAGCGTATGGGAAAGCACGCCGAGGTCGGTCGCGCCCTGCACGTTGTCGTGGCCGCGGAAGATATTGGTGCCGCCGCCGGTGGTGCCCATATTGCCAAGGGCAAGCTGCAGCACGCAGTAGGCCCGCGTGTTGTTGTTGCCATTGGTGTGCTGGGTGCCGCCCATGCACCAGATCACGGTGCCCGGACGGTTGTTTGCCATAGTGAAGGCAACGCGGCGAAGCTGCGAACCGGGGGTGCCGGTCACGCGCTCGACTTCCTCGGGCGTCCACTTGGCCACTTCCTCGCGGATCTGATCCATTCCCCAGACGCGGGTCCGGATGAACTCCTTGTCCTCCCACCCGTTCTCGAAGATGTGCCACAGAATGCCCCAGATAAGGGCAACGTCCGAACCGGGACGGAAGCGGACATATTCGTCGGCGTGGGCTGCGGTGCGGGTAAAGCGCGGATCGCAGACAATCAGAGGCGCGTTGTTCCGCTCTTTCGCCCTAAGGACATGCAGAAGCGAAACCGGATGCGCTTCGGCAGGGTTGCCGCCGATGATGAAAATCGCCCGGGAATTGTGGATGTCGTTGTAGCTGTTGGTCATGGCGCCGTAGCCCCATGTGTTCGCTACACCCGCAACCGTCGTGGAGTGGCAGATCCGCGCTTGGTGGTCGACGTTGTTCGTGCCCCAGTAGCCAGCGAATTTGCGGAACAGATAGGCCTGTTCGTTATTGAACTTCGCAGAGCCGAGCCAGTAAACGCTGTCCGGTCCGCTTTCGTCCCGGATCTTCATCATGCCGTCGCCGATTTCGTCGATGGCCTGTTCCCAGGAAATGCGGATCCACTCGCCGTTCTCTTTCTTCATCGGGTATTTCAGCCGCCGCTCGCCGTGGGCGTGTTCGCGGACACTTGCCCCCTTGGCGCAATGGGCGCCGAGGTTGAACGGGCTGTCCCATCCCGGCTCCTGGCCGGTCCAGACGCCGTTCTGCACTTCGGCGATGACCGAGCAGCCGACCGAGCAGTGGGTGCAGACGGATTTGCGCAGTTCGACCGCGCCGCTGCCGCTTGCGGCATTGGCCTTGGTGACCGAACCGCCTGTGGCAGCGATTGCCGCCAGTCCGCCGACCGCCAGACCTGAATTCTTGAGAAAGGCGCGCCGGTCCACGGATGTCTCGGCGACTTTTTCCAGGATAACAGCCCGCTGGGAGCGTCGCGCAACCCCGTTGGTCTTTTTCCTTAGCATGTTGTTCTCCCTTGCTAGCTGCGGGAAGTCCCGCTTGCGTGCTAGGTTGTTTCCAAATGCGCCGGCCGGTGGGCGTCACGCAACCGGTGGCCGGGCAATGATGTCAGCGTCCAGCCCTAGAACCGGGCGCTGTCGTAGTAAGCGCGGGTATGCGCGGTGTCCTGAAGCTTGTCCGAAGACAGATCAGGCAGGGCCGCTTCCGCCGGTGTAACAGAGACAACCGCAACGGCTGCTGCCGGTGCGCCTGTCCCCGCGATTTTCAGGAAATCCCGACGGCTTGTGCCCTCTTCGGGTGTCTTGGTCATTGGAGAGTCCTCCTTTCATTCTCTGCGGCGATCGCTCGCCAGACCAAAATTCGCGCCTCAGGCGGCGCTGAGACGAAACCCTTCGGTTTCAACCTCCATGAACATCCGTCCGAGTTTTCCGACGGCTGCGTAGAGTACGGAGTTCTTCGCCGCCTCGAGATCAGCGAAGAAGTGGCGTGCCCAGGGGCCTATATGCTGGTTGAAAAAGAGCCGCTGGACATCCAACGGCGCAGGGGCCCCGAACCTGCCGACGATCAGCGCGCCCATCACCTCCATCAGTGACGCGATGTTGTCTTCCGGCTCGAACACGTTTTCCGATCTTTCAATGCCGTGCCGCGCGAGATCGCTGCGCAGCGTCGCAAGCGGCTTTTCGTTCAGAAAGCCGGTGATGTAGTAACTGGCGTAGGGAAGCAGTTCGCCCCGTCCGAGTCCGATGAACAGCCTGTTGAACTCCGATGCTACGCCTTTGGGCCTTGACCGCTTTGCGATGGAAGCGAGTACGTCAATGGCCTTGCCGAATTCAGTGCCGTCGCCGGACAGCCCGGCAGTCTGGGCAAGAAGCGTTTCGTCCGGGGGGCGGGCGAGGATCAGACCGAGAAAGTTATAGAAGTCCGCGCGGAGGCGGTCTTCTTCAGCAACTTCAGCGGTTCGAACCATTACGTTCATTGTAAAGGGCTATGATCTCTCGGCGATTAATTCCATATCCTCGAAACTGTAACGCATCCGGCGCGGTTTGGAAGCCAAACTTTCATCTAATTCGGAGAGATTCTGCTGATTCCGGTCACATTCTTCGTCATTCTGAATGAAATTTTCCTGAGTTAAATTGTCGGATTTCTCTATTTCGGCGGTTTCGGCCATTTCATCCGTTTCCGATTCGGCTGTCACGGATTCCGGTTCGTCCGGCGCGGTCCCATCCTGTTCGGCCTGCGCCTGTTCCGCCATCGCCATGACGTGCCGGGCCATTCCTTCGCCGACCCGATAGGCGGTCTGCAGATTCTCGAGGACAGTCGCTGCGTCGGTGAAATCCTCGCCATACTCGATCAGGCCGTCAAGATTGGCGAGCACCGGGTTCGTGGTCCAGAGACGGCGGAGCGCGCGAAGGCGGAGCCGTTCCGGAACCGTCGACTTCAGGAAGGCCGAGAAATCATCGCCCTCGACCATGCTGTCGGGATCGGGCAGATCAAGCTCGCTCAGGATTTCCTCGTCGGATTTCCGGCTCAGCCTGGTTTGTTCCTCTTCTTTTTCGGCATCAATCCGTGCCTTTTCCTCCGCAGCTTCCTCGGCTCGCACCGCAGCTTTCCGGCGTTCCCAGAAATCGCTCATTGCAGGCGCCTTTTCGGTGCGCGGTAGACATCGCTGTCCTGCCGAATGCGCACGTCGCCAACACCGTCTTCGATCACATCGACACGCTTTCTGTCCCGCTTGCGCTTGATGAATTTCTCGTCGACATGATGCTGGTCGACGAAATCCCGCACCCAAGCGATAAGTCCCGGTGGCATCGGCACTTTTTCAACGATCTCTTCACCGCTGTCAGCGTAGTCCTGCGCCTCGAAAGGCGATGCAGTAACCAACAGGACACATGGCTTGGAATCTTCGGCACTGTCTTCCTGGCGCAGCACGACAAAGACGCTTGGCGGCCTGTCCGAGAGCGCGTTTCTGTATGCTTCGGTTTCCGCTCCGTGAAGATCCAGCGAAACGGTCGCCGCATGGTATTCGATCCAGTCGCCTTCTCGGCGCATTTCGCGCCAGTCAGCGGTTCCGGCGCCGGGCAGGACCGCGACCGCCTGCCAGGACCATTTTTTCCAGCGGGTCACACCAGGCGCCCTGCGCAGCACGACGCCAAGAGGCAAGACTTCGTATTTCTCCGGATTGATATACATTCGTCCCCGCTTGCGTCCTGCTCAGCCAAGTGATTTGCGAATGCAGTTTACGTTCAGCGCCCAATATGTCTAGTCTGGCAGCGGGATGTGAATCCCGCATCCGCCGTCCTGTAGAGGAAGGGATAGAATTTGGCCAGCAAACTGGTACTTTGCGATTGCGAAGGCTCGCAACGGCTGCAGCCGGACAGGCTTGCGGCCGCGACCGGGTCGGAGTTTTCCCCCGTTCACACCG
>JAJEAY010000036.1 GCA_022824145.1 Rhodobacter sp.
CTTCCTGAGAAAAGTGCGGCCTGAGAGCCGTCCTGTGTCCTAATCTGACATCCAAGAAGTGATTTTTGTCCACGTCCCGGGAATCAACAGCCCCGGGACGGGCGGAATCAGCCTGGAACGGATCATCGCCAGCGATGCCAAGGCAAGCCCGCCCGTTAACGAAAACGGGGAGCAGCAAATGCCAAACCTAAGTCACGCTCAGCGAGAATCGATCACAAACCGCGTCATCGAAGCCATCGAGGCGGGATGCCCGCCGTGGCGTAGGCCGTGGACTGGACGCACGAACGGGGCATGCCTTCCGCTCCGGCACAACGGCGAGCCCTATAGGGGCATAAACGTACTTCTTCTTTGGTCCACCGCCGACCGAAAAGGCTACAGTTCCGCGCGCTGGTTTACGTTTAAACAGGCACAGGCGCTTGGTGGCAGGATCCGCAAGGGAGAAAAATCGGCAGCTGTCATGAAGTGCGGCACAATGATCAAGGAAGACGAGAACGGTGATGAAAAGATCATTCGCTTCGCACGCTACTATTCGGTGTTCAACGCAGACCAGATCGATGGCCTTCCTGAAACCCACTACCACCAAGTGGAACAGGCGCGCGATCTTGGCACCCAGGCAGATCCGGAAATGGACGCCTTTTTCGCGTCGACCGGCGCAAGCATCGTAACGGTCGACGAACCTCGCGCGTATTACGATATCGGCATGGACCGAATTCACATCCCTCCGATCGCCACGTTTCACGATTCGGCCGGTTATTACGCTACTCTTGCTCACGAACTGACTCATTGGACGGGTTCGGAATCCCGCCTCGACCGCTTCAACCGACTCTGCGCGAAGGAAGACTATGCGTTCGAGGAACTGGTTGCGGAAATCGGAAACTGCTTTCTCTGTGCGGATCTCGGGCTGACACCAGACTTTCAACAGACTGGCGCATATCTCGAACGATGGCTCCAGGTCCTTAAGAAAGACAGCCAAGCCATCTTTCGGGCATCCAGCGAGGCGCAGAAGGCGGTGGACTATATCCATGAAATTCAGCTGCGAGACCCGTTTCCCGCCGCCGCATAGATTGCCGGGGGTCGATTTGGAAAGGCGATGCTCACCCGATCCGCCCGCAACTGTTCAACGGTCGGCAAGTCCGCGGTCGAGCCGTCCGTCAAACGTCATCCAGTGAATCCGGTTCCTGCCGTTCTGATCCAGGGACCGCCGGAAAGCGCAAGTCGAGCGAGTGCTCTGGACATCGCGTTTTCCAGAAAACCTGTATAGGCCGATAGGGCGCAGAGAGACCTGATCGGAGGATCATGGCGCAGGCACACAGTGTCCTCAGGTCTGCTGCGTCCTCGAATCCGACGACATGTCTATTCCCTCGATGTGAGCTGCAGCAACAAGCTGGCCGACAAACTCCTTCGCAGAACGGGTCCAGGCAGCCTTTTCAAGTGCGTCCGAGATCTTTTGCATAACGGCGGCAAATGGCAGAACCCGCCCCTGCTCCGACGCATCTATCTTGATGACATGCCAGCCGTACCGGGTAGACACCGGCGTGGCCGTAATCTCGCCCTTCTCCAGCGAACGCAGCGCAGCCTCGAACTCCGGGACCGTGTCTCCCGGACGGATCTGGCCAAGCCTGCCACCGGAACGTGCCGACTCGCAATCACTGTGCCGACGGGCCAGTTCCGGAAATCTCTCAGGATTGGAACGGGCTTCCCCAGTCACTTCCAAGGCAAACTTGGCGGTGCTCGGCGAAGCTGTTGTTTGTCTGGACTCGTTCCTGAACAGGATATGCGACACTTCCCAAAGAGGCGGTGCACGAAACCTCGTAGGATCCCGCTCCCATTCGGCCCTGACTTCCCCATAACCGACTGGCTCTACGGTCAGAGCATCCTCCAGCAGGCCCCGAATCAAGGCTTCCTCTTCGGTTTCCACGTTTCGCCCTGATCGTTGCGGTTCGGCTTTGACGCCGCGGCGGGCCGCCTCCTGCAGCAGAAGTGTCTTGATGGCAAGCGCACCAGCCGCCCTCCGCCAGGCGAGGCCTGGCTTGACCCCAGCGACTGGGTGGTTCTGCACTTCAGCGGCGATTGCCTGCGGCGGAATCCGCTCGCCATTGACTGCAACTTCCGGAAACAGCGGAGTGCGGTTCGCAGTCATTCCGCCGGTCCAACCATGCCTGACACCCGAGGCCGGCTTTCGGAACGGGTCGCTTGGCGTCGGGAGCGAACCACTTGGTAACCCGGACGGAACAGGTAACGAACCGGTGCCGAAAGCATGTGGACGAGCCGGGTGAACGGGAAAATCAGAAAGATGGTCAGACCAAGAAACAGATGCAGCCTGAACACCAGCGCCGATTCCTCAATGTAGCTTGCCGCGGCCGCGTCGAAAGTGACAATCCCCTGCGCCCATGCCATGAAGGTCAGCATCTCATGCCCGTCCAGATGCTGCACCGACACGAAGATCGTGCCAAGACCCAGCACAAGCTGCGCGATCAGCAGCGCGAGAACCGAAATGTCCGCGAAGCTCGACGTTCTGCGGATGCGCGGGTCCGTCCATCTGCGATGGAACAGGATCACGCCCCCGACAAGTGCCATGGCTCCGGCAATCCCGCCTACAACCACCGCGAGCACCTGTTTTGCGCCATGGCTGATGCCGATCGCGTCGAACACCCAGATTGGTGTCAGGAGCCCGAACAGGTGACCGAAGAAGACAACGAGCACTCCGACATGGAACAGGACCGAACCCAGTACCAGCTGACGTCTGCGT
Source organism: Rhodobacter sp. (assembly GCA_022824145.1). GTDB lineage: Bacteria > Pseudomonadota > Alphaproteobacteria > Rhodobacterales > Rhodobacteraceae > JAPOUP01. Next base: position 2,750 of record JAJEAY010000036.1, read on the forward strand.
AACAGCTGCGAGGATGAAGATTTCCAGGTGAAGGGATCACGTTCGTAACGGACGATCGATCCGACGACCATTACGCTGATAGCGATATAGGGATAGATTCCAAACAGAAAATGGTGCATTGCGATGCCTCCGTTAACTGACCGCCCGGCGGTCCACAGGCCGTTCCATGCGGGACAGCATTCCGCGTACCTGTGGGCACCCGGAATTTGGGTCGGCCCCGAAGCGGACTTCCGTTTCCTCCCATGCCGCGTCAAGCGCCTCCAGATCGTCCTGATTCACGTCCTGCACGGCTCTAAGCTCTGCCAGCGCGCCTGCGTCGGCGCGTGAATCCGCAATCTGCAGCAGCGCGGCAAACACAGTCGCATAGGGACTTGCCCTCCGATTCAACCGCTCAGCCAATGCCTGAAGGATATGTGCAGCATCCGCGAGGGTCTCCCTGGCCTCTTTCGCTGAGCGCGTGGACAGAAACTCCAGAAGCACGGGCAGATGGTCGGGTAGCTCGGATGTGGAAAGTTCGAATCCGCCATCGCGATAGGTCTCCAGAAGCGAGACCATCGCCCCTCCGCGATCACGGCTTTCGCCATGCACATGCTCAAACAGGCAAAGACTTAGCGTCCTCGACCTGTCAAACAATGACACGTATCGTTCCTGAACCTCGATGAGGTCATCCACCGCAAGGCTGTCCGCCAGAGATCGAAGGCCACGCCGCAGCTTCGCCGCTATCCGCCCGTCTGACCCAAGAACCGATGAAATCGTTGGCATCGCCTGCTGCAGTTCAGGTGAAGGATAGCTGAGGAGCAGCGAAAGTGCCTTCAGTGTCCTGTCCATCAGACCACCTCCGTCGGCATTCTAAGCGGCCGCTTTGAACCGCCGAACAGAGAACCGCCGGAAATTCCGCTGGAACATCGGTTTCCGTCGGTGAATCCGCAGCCGCCCCTTAGGTCGTGAGCTTCCTCAACCTGCTCGCGATGGGTTGTCGGAATGACAAACCTGTCCTCGAAATCGGCCAGCGCCATCAGCCTGTACATATCTTCGATCAATCGACCGGATAGACCCACGCCTTCCGCGATGCTCTCGTCCACGACCCCCTCGATCGATTTCGAACGCATATAGGCGCGCATCGCCAGCAGCCGCTCAAGCGCTGCAGCAATGGGCGCCTCATCGCCCGCCGTGAGCATGTTCGCGAGGTATTTCAGTGGAATGCGCAGGCTCCGCACATCCGGCATCGCGCCGTTCACGCCGATCGCACCCGCCTCAGCTGCGTTCTGGATCGGGCTGAGCGGCGGCACATACCAGACCATCGGAAGCGTTCGGAATTCGGGATGCAGCGGAAACGCCACTTTCCACTCCACCGCCATCTTCCAGACCGGGCTGTCCTTCGCCGCGTTTATCCATTCGTCAGGAATTCCGCTCTTCCGTGCCTCCGCAATGACCGCCGGATCATTCGGATCAAGAAATATGTCGAGCTGTGCCTGGTACAGGTCTTCCGTACGCTCCGCGCTCGCCGCATCCAGAATCCGGTCAGCGTCATAAAGAACCACTCCAAGATACCGGATGCGTCCAACACAGGTCTCCGAGCAGACGGTGGGGTTCCCGGACTCAAGTCTGGGATAGCACAGGGTGCATTTCTCCGATTTCCCGGTTGACCAGTTGTAATAGACCTTCTTGTAAGGGCACCCGCTGACGCACATGCGCCAGCCTCGGCATTTCTCCTGATCGATGAGGACGATTCCGTCCTCTTCACGCTTGTAAATCGCACCGGACGGGCAGCTGGCGACGCATGATGGATTCAGGCAATGCTCGCAGAGCCGCGGGAGATACATCATGAAGGTGTTTTCATACTCACCGTAGATCTCTTTCTGAACGCCTTCGAAGTTTCGATCCTGTCCTCGCCGGGAAAACTCACCGCCAAGGATCTCGTCCCAGTTCGGACCCTTCTCGATCTTCTCGATTCTCTCGCCGGTAACCACCGACCTCGGTCTGGCCGTAGGAAACGCCTCCATTTCCGGCGCGGACTTCAGATGGTCATAGTCGAAATCGTACGGCTCGTAGTAGTCGTCGATCTCGGGCAGGTCGGGATTGGCGAAGATATTCGCAAGGATCCGCCACTTCGATCCCTGCCTGGGCCGGAGCTTCCCCGAACGCGTCCGCTCCCAGCCTCCCTTCCAGCGATCCTGATTCTCCCAGTCTGTGGGGTAGCCCAGGCCGGGCTTGGATTCAACATTGTTGAACCAGGCGTATTCAACTCCCTCGCGGCTGGTCCAGACATTCTTGCAGGTGACGGAGCAGGTGTGACACCCAATGCACTTGTCCAGGTTCAACACCATTCCGATCTGTGCGCAGACTTTCATTCCGCAGCCTCCCTTCCAGTCGCCTTCCCGTCGAGCCAGTCAACCTTTTTCATCTTCCGGACGACGACAAACACATCCCGGTTCGTACCGACCGTTCCGTAATAGTTGAATCCGTAGGACTGGTGTGCATAGCCGCCGATCATGTGCGTGGGTTTCAGCACCGTGCGCGTAACGGAATTATGGACACCGCCGCGCTTTCCTGTCTTTTCGGAACCGGGCGTATTCACGATCTTTTCCTGCGCGTGGTACATGTACGTCGTTCCGTCCTTGATTCTCTGTGACACCACCGCCCGCGCGGTCAGGGCGCCGTTGGAATTATAGAGTTCCACCCAATCGTTATCGACAATTCCGGCGGATCTCGCGTCTTTCTCGCTGATCCAGATGACCGGGCCGCCCCGGTTGAGGGTGAGCATCAGCAGATTGTCGGAATATGTCGAATGGATGCCCCATTTCTGGTGCGGCGTGATGAAGTTCAGGACGATTCCGTCGTCTGCGTCCTTGATTCCGGGGGTAACGGCCTTCAGATCCACCGGCGGACGGTAGGAAACGAATCCCTCCCCAAACGCACGCATCCACAGGTGGTCCTGATAGAGCTGCTGGCGACCGGTCAATGTCCTCCAGGGAATCAGTTCGTTCACGTTGGTGTATCCCGCGTTGTAGCAGACTTTTTCGGATTCGACCCCTGACCAGGTGGGTGAGGAGATGATCTTGCGCGGCTGGGCGGCGATATCGTGAAAGCGGATCCTTTCGTCTTCTTTCGATCCCGCTAGATGCGCATGGTCACGGCCCGTGGCCTTGCCCAAGGCTCCCCACGCCTTGACCGCGACCGCTCCGTTGGTTTCCGGCGCCAGCGACAACACAACTTCCGAGGCATCGATGTCGGTAACGATTTTTGGGCAGCCTTTCGCCGGCCCGTCCTTCCATTCACCGTTGAGTTCACGCAGATGCTGGACTTCATCCTTCGTGTCCCAGGCAATTCCCTTGCCGCCATTGCCTATCCTGTCCATGAGGGGGCCAAGCGCCACGAAACGGTCGTAAAGCGCCGGATAGTCCCGCTCCACCGCCACGAAGTTCGGCGCTGTCCTGCCCGGAACCAGATCGCATTCGCCCTTCTTCCAGTCCTTCACCTGATCCTGCGCAATCTCGGCTGGCGTATCATGCAGTATCGGAACCGCAACGACGTCAGTTTCCTTGCCGAGGCTCTCCGGAGCAATCTGCTGAAACTTCCGGGCAATGGCCTTGAAGATCTCCCAGTCCGATTTGGATTCGTAGGCCGGATCCACCGCCGCCTGAAGCGGGTGAATGAATGGGTGCATATCCGACGTGTTCAGATCGTTCTTCTCGTACCATGAAGCAGTGGGCAGAACGACGTCCGAATAGACCGCCGTGGTGCTCATCCGGAAATCGATCGTGACGAGCAGGTCGAGCTTGCCCTGCGGAGCGTCTTCATGCCAGACAGCCTCTTTCGGTTTCTGCCGGCCTTCCTCACCGAGATCCCGACCGAGAACTCCATGGTCCGTGCCCAGGAGGTGTTTCAGGAAGTATTCGCTGCCCTTGCCGGACGACCCAAGAAGATTTGACCTCCAGACGAAGAGGTTACGCGGCCAGTTCGCAGGATTGTCAGGATCCTCGCACGACATCTGGAGATCACCGGACTTGAGCCGCTCGGCCACATAGCCGGGGATTTCCTTTCCCTCGGCCTTCGCCGCTTTCGCGACTTCAAGCGGATTGGTCTTCAGCTGCGGAGCGCTGGGAAGCCAGCCCATGCGCTCGGCACGGATGTTGTAGTCGATCAGCGAAATGTCCCAATCACCGTCAGGGGCCGTAGGCGAGAGTATCTCGTCCGACGTGAGCGTCTCATACCGCCACTGGTCGGTGTGGGCGTACCACATTGAAGTGGAATTCATCTGCCGTGGCGGGCGACTCCAGTCAAGCGCGAAGGCAAGCGGGAGCCAGCCCGTCTGCGGACGCAGCTTCTCCTGACCCACGTAATGCGCCCAGCCTCCGCCGGATCGACCGACACAGCCGCACATCACCAGCAGGTTGATGACGCCGCGGTAGGTCATGTCCATATGATACCAATGGTTTGTCCCGGCCCCGATAATGACCATGGACCTGCCATTGGTTTTCTCGGCGTTGTCTGCGAACTCCCGTGCGACCTCGACTATCCGTTCGGACCTTACCCCAGTTATCCGTTCCGCCCAAGCGGGAGTGCCGGGCACATCCTTGCCATAGTCACGAGCCACCCAGTCGCCCCCGAGGCCGCGGTCAAGGCCGTAGTTTGCACAGAGGAGATCGAATACGGTTGCGACGGTCAGGTCTCCTTCGGCCGTCTGAATCCGCTTTACCGGAACGTTTCGGGTCAGGACTTCGGGTCGCCCGTCTCCGGTCGAGAAGAACTCCGACGCGCTGGCACCAAAGTAGGGAAAGTCAACACCCACAACATCGTCGTGATCCCGATCGAGCACGAAAGTCATTGCGAGCTGTGTATCTTCGCTCCCGGATCGGGACTCGAGATTCCATTTGCGGCTTCCGTCCCAGCGGTAACCCACTGACCCGTTGGGTGCGACCGGACCTCCGGAAGCCCGGTCCCAGGCAATGGTCTTCCACTCAGGATTGCTTTCTTCCCCAAGCTTTCCATCCAAGTCATCGGCGCGCAGGAACCGGCCCGGCACAAACCTCCCTTCCCTGTCTTCCAAACGGACGAGCATCGGAAAGTCACTGTATTTCCGGCAGTAATCTTCGAAATAGGCGGCCTGCCTGTCGAGATGGAACTCCCGCAGAATTACATGGCCGAACGCCATGGCCAGCGCGGCGTCAGTGCCCTGTTTGACGTTCAGCCAGACATCTCCGAACTTGGCGGCTTCGCTGTAGTCAGGACAGATCACCGCCGACTTCGCGCCACGGTAACGGGCTTCGGTGTAGAAATGCGCGTCCGGCGTCCGGGTCTGCGGCACGTTTGAACCCCAGATAAGGAGGTAACCCGCATTGTACCAATCCGCAGACTCCGGGACGTCCGTCTGCTCGCCCCAGGTCATCGGTGAAGCTGGCGGCAGGTCGCAGTACCAATCGTAGAAGCTCATGCAGACGCCGCCTAGAAGGCTCAGATACCGTGAGCCAGCTGCATAGCTAACCATCGACATGGCGGGAATCGGAGAGAAACCGATGACTCGGTCTGGACCGTAGGTCTTGGCGGTGTATGCATTGGCTGCGGCAATGATTTCGGTCGCCTCGTCCCATTCAGCGCGCACGAAACCGCCCTTGCCTCGTATGCTGGTATAGCTTGCCCGCGACTCCGCGTTTTCCTGAAGCTCTTTCCAGGCACCGGTCGGCGTCATCGTCCTGCGCAGCTCTCGCCAGGCCTTGAGCAGCCTGCCGCGGACAAGGGGAGTTTTCACCCGATTGGCGGAATAGAGATACCAGCTGTAGCTTGCGCCTCGGGAGCAGCCCCTCGGCTCATGGTTTGGCAGGTCGGGCCGGGTGCGTGGATAATCGGTGTACTGACTTTCCCATGTCACGATTCCCGATTTGACGTAGATCTTCCAAGAACAGGATCCTGTGCAGTTCACTCCATGGGTCGAGCGTACGACCTTGTCGTGGCGCCACCGCTCCCTATAGGTGTCCTCCCAGTCCCTGCTTTCACGGGTCACCTGCCCGTGTCCGCTGGAAAACCGCTCCAGCTCCTTTGGCTGAAGGAAATTCAGTCTGTCGAGAAGGTGGCTCATGTGAAGTTCCTCTTAATGATTCCGGTGTGCCCTAAAGGGCGCTAGCCGAACGGTTGGCTCATGGGTTCTGGATGTATGCGCCGGGGCGAAGGTAGAACCACCAGTTGATGACGATGCAGACGGCGTAGAAGGCGGCGAAGCCATAGAGCGCGTATTCCGGCGTGCCCGCCCCCATCTGCTCACCGAAGACCTGCGGAATTATGAATGCGCCATAGGCGGCCACCGCGGAGGTCCAGCCGAGCACCGGTCCGGCCTGCTCCTTGTTGAACGCGGCTGCGATGGTGCGGAACGTCGAGCCGTTTCCGATTCCCGTTGCCGCGAACAGCAGCAGGAACAGCACCATGAACGGAAGGAACAGAGTCTCGGGCGTGGATGAGACATAAGCTCTCTGGAGAATCCAGGCGAGCGCAATTGCGCAGACAAACATCGCGAACGAAATCCACTGTGTAACGCGCGCGCCACCGAGCCTGTCAGCCAGCATCCCTCCCAATGGACGTATAAGAGCGCCGATAAATGGTCCCATCCACGCGTACATGAGTGCCGACGGCCCGTTTGGATTGACTGTATCATGCGTCATCACGCCATCGACTTCGAAATGGCTGAAGCCGAAAACCACTTTGATTGTCAGCGCCAGCGCAGCCGAATAGCCGATGAACGAGCCGAACGTCATCGTGTAGATCACAGTCATCGCCCAGGTATGCCGGTTACCGAAAATTCGATACTGCCGCGCCAGGTTCTGGCCTACCTGACCAGGAATGAGTCTCAGAGCCAGAACGGTCAGCGCGATTACAACCGGAAGTATGATCCATTTCGATAGATCGAGGCCTGAGCCTCCGACGTTCTCCGGCAGCATCAGCCAGAGACCGAAGGCAGCGCAGACCAGACCGATCACCAGCATGAAAGCTATTATGCAGAAAGAGAGAATCGGATTTGGAATGTCCGGACTGACGTGCTCGTCCCGGATGTTGTTCATTCCGAGCCATCCGATCACGGCAAGAGGCACGAGAAACAGCAGCCAGATAAATCCGGCGTTCTGGATATAGGTTTCGGAGCCAGCCGGGATCTTTCCGATAAGTGTGCCTGACGTGTTCTGCAGCACCATCGAGTCACCGCCGAAGAGACCGAAGGTCATCACCAACGGGATGACAATCTGCATTGTTGTGACGCCGAAGTTGCCCAGACCCGCGTTCATTCCAAGCGCGTAGCCCTGGATTCTCTTTGGAAAAAAGAAGCTTATGTTCGACATGGAACTGGCAAAATTGCCACCTCCGATTCCGGAGAGAAAAGCCAGTATCTGGAAGTGCCAGAGCGGAGTTTCCGGATTCTGCAGCGCCATCCCGGTCCCGGCCGCCGGGATGATGAGAAGTGCGGTCGTGAAGACGATCGTATTCCTCCCGCCCGCGATTCGGATAAAGAAAGTCGAAGGAATACGCAGGGTCGCGCCAGTGAGTCCTGCGACCGCCGCGAGCGTAAAGAGTTCGGATTTCTCGAAAGGGAAGCCCAGATTGAGCATTTGAACCGTGATTATGCCCCAGTACAGCCAGACCGCGAAACCGCAGAGCAGCGAAGGAATCGAAATCCACAGATTGCGGTTTGCGATGCGCCTGCCGGTGGAATTCCAGAATTCCTCGTTATCAGGAGTGTAATTGCGAAGGTCCTGTCCCACTTTGGGTCTCCTTCAGTGGATGGAAGGGAGCGGGCCGCACGCCGCGGCCCGGTCCGGTGTCGTTTTGATCACTGCCCGGACGCCGCCCGCCCTTCCGGTTTCGGAAAAGGCTCTTCCGGCACGTCGGAGAGGAATTTCTCGTCTCTCAGCCCCGGATGCCGCAAGCGCTCCATCCTTCGGATGGCGACATGCATCCAGACGGTCGAGACGGCCACGAGCGCGAAGAGCAGCATGAAAGGCGCGGTCCAGACTCCGGTCAGGTCCAGCAGAATTCCAAAGGCGATCGGCAGGAAGAAGCCTCCCAGGCCTCCGATCATGCCGACAAGACCGCCGACCGAGCCGACATGGTGGGGGTAATAGACGGGAATGTGTTTGTAGACCGCCGCCTTTCCCAGACTCATCACGAAGCCGAGGATCACTGTAAGCGACACAAAAAACCCTACGCTCAGGCCCAGATCGAACTGGATCGGTTCGGTGATCCCCTGCACGACGTAGGTCGTCTGCGGATAGCACATCACGAACAGAACGGCGAGTGAGACGATGAAGGTGAAATACATCACCCAGCGGGCGCCTAACCGGTCGGACATCCAGCCGCCCAGCGCACGGAAGACCGAGCCGGGCAGGGAATACAGGCCAGCGAAAACACCGGCGGTCGTCAGCTCCAGCCCGTAGGCGCCGACATAGTATCGGGGCAGGAAACTGGCCAGTGCGACGAAGGCGCCGAAGACGAAGAAGTAATACGTAGCGAACCGCCAGACCTGAATGTTTCTAAGCGGTTCCAGCTGGTCGCCGGTGGACACATGTCCCAACCCCTCCTGCTTCCGGCGCAGGTGCTCGGGGTCCGTTTTCGCGAAAACGAAGAAAAGAACGGCCGTCAGCAACAGCACGATTGCGTAAACGCGCGCGGTTTCCTCCCACCCGAGGGCGACAACCAGAAACGGAGCGGCGAAGTTCGTAACTGCAGCGCCGACATTGCCGGCACCGAAGATGCCCAGCGCGAAACCCTGATGCTCTTTTTCGAACCAGCGTGACGTATAGGCAACGCCGACGATGAACGAACCGCCAGCGAGGCCAAGGCCAAGAGCGGCGACAAGAAACACTTCATAGGTCTGAACGCTTGTCAGAAGCCAGACGCAGACTGCCGTGACCAGCATCTGCAGTGGAAACATGATCCGCCCGCCATACTGCTCTGTCCAGACACCGAGAAATATCCGGCTGACAGACCCGGTCAGAACCGGTGTGGCGACCAGCAGCCCGAACTGCGTATCGTTCAGGCCCAGATCCTGCTTTATCTTTACGCCAATGATCGAAAAGATCGTCCAGACCGCAAAACAGACCGTGAACGCGAAGGTACTGAGGCCTAACGCCCGGAATCTGTCTGATCGGGAGACTCCGTCAAGTACATGCATGTCCGATACTCCCAGATAGCATTCGGTCACAACGTATGCGAAATTCTATCATGACCGGTGCGGAGCGGATTTGATCTGAATCAGAATTTCAGGCTGCGCCGAAAAAAATAATCAGGCTCCCAATATATCTTGATCCTCAATGGGCGTCCTGCCGACGGCAATAGGCAGACCGCTCAATCAACGGCTTGACATCTGTCAAGCGCAGGATGGCTGGCGGGTGTAGCCCAAGTCGGTTGGTAAGTGTCATTCTCGTCCGGTACAAGGTCGCTGCAGCGTGACCGGCGACGGCTGCGGAAACCGGCGGTGGGGACGCTTCAGAGGCAATGGAGCATGGGCATGCGTCTCGGTCGAGACGGTTCCAATGACGGGCTTCGGCGCGGCGAGCCGCCACATCGCGGACCTTGTGGGGTGAACGTTTCCCAAAGCTCGCTGAAGCGCCGGTCCGTGGCGCCCAGCGAAGTAGCGCTCCGGTTCGGACAGAATAGGGGCGCGGAGGAAAGCCCCCCGGAATCACGGATGTGTCTTTCGGTCGGCGGAACCAGGATCCCGATACGGAAGGGCGACGCAGGCCCTCGCCGGTCGTCTGATCGCGGCAGGCTACGCCGAGATTCAGGCTCGCAGCTTCGCCGCTGGAGCGGGCTTGGCGGACCTCAATCTCGTCCTGTGGCAATGGGGCGCCGGCCTGCCGGCGCGCGCCGTTCTCGTCGACGAGGAAGGCCGGCAATCCGGAGGTCCGGCGTGAGCGGGAGGGCATGTCTGCGGAAAGGCGAACACTTGGGAGATGAGCCGGCATCTCCGGGACATCGGAGCGCGGCCCCCTGCAGGAAAGTTCGCGCTGGTGTTTCAGGGCGGCGCCGGGTGGCACCTCTCTACGGATCTGGAGGTTCCGGAGAACGTCTCCCCGCCGCTGCTGCCGCCCAACAGCCCTGAACTGCACCCGATAGAGACGCTGTTCTCGGTCCTGAAGCACCGCCGCTTCGCCAACCGGGTGTTCGAAAGCGCCGAACATGTCCGGCAGGCCGTCAAGGAGGTGTGGAGCGGCTTCGTCCCGAACACGAAGGAGATCATGAGAAACACCACCAGGGAGTGGGCCGTGCGGTGAGATTCCAGGCGGCGCCTATCGGTGATTACATGGTTGGCTTGGTATCAGAGGGTTGCGGCCGCATGGAGTCAGGAATTGCGGCGGCAGCGTAACGTTGAAGGACCAGCGATGGCATTCGGTTAAGCAAATTTCCCCTTCGCGAGCACCTAACTTCACACTCATGGCAGCGCATATAACGCAATTCTAGGTACGTAGAATCAATATATTGACTTCCCTGCTCTGAATCGATTGACCTTGGTGGCATCAATTCCGGTTAATCGAATGCCATCGAAAGAACCAGGCCGATCTCGAAAGACTGGCAAAGCCAAGCCTGCTGATTGACGACGAATCAAGTTGGCGCAATTGACGAAAGCATCCGTTGACGGGCGGTCACGACGGAATCCGTGAGCGGAGTTTCCGCACGGCACGCCGCTTTTTTGGACGCCAGAAAACACATTTACAACATGATGGGCTGGTGCGGTCGAGAAGACTCGAACTTCCACGGGTGTTACCCCACAGCGACCTCAACGCTGCGCGTCTACCAATTCCGCCACGACCGCACCTTCAGTCGATTGACTGCATATAGCGGGACACCTGAACATTGAAAAGTGGATTCTGGGCGAAATGCGGACAGGCAGGCCGCTGCCACCGTTCCTGCCGATGGCTGCCCGGGGTATTCCAATCGCAGGCCCGAATCGTGTTTCCGTCCTGACCTGTTTATTTCGGCTTCAAAGTGATCGAAGCGCCATCCCCGATACGCGTTGGGCAACGCCGTTCAAACGAGGATGAAACGGAACCGCACCAAAGATACGGGTTCCCCTGTCGCACCTGGCATTGAACGACGCGGCAAATTCCGAATGGCGGCAGACGGCTGGACTTTACCGGACAACCTGATCAAACCGCACGGCATGGTTGAATGGGTCATATCCGAAGGGTTTACCGAATATACCGATGCCGTCGCCGCAATGGAGACGCGGGTCGAGGCGATTGCCTGCGGACGCGCCGACGAGCTGATATGGCTCGTTGAGCATCCTCCACTCTATACGGCGGGCACATCGGCCAGACTGCCGGATCTGATCGACCCTGACCGCTTTCCTGTCCACAGAACCAAGCGAGGTGGCCAGTACACCTACCACGGACCGGGCCAACGCGTCGTCTATACTATGCTGAACGTCAGGAAGCGCGGCGGGGACGTACGTGGATTTGTCCGCAATCTGGAGGACTGGGTCATCGGCACGCTCGACAGATTCAACATCAAGGGAGAAGCCCGCAGCGGACGGGTCGGAGTCTGGGTTGTGCGGCCCGAACTTCCCGCTGGTCCGGACGGCTCGCTGCGGGAAGACAAAATAGCTGCCATCGGAGTCCGGCTTCGTAGATGGATCAGCTATCACGGACTTTCGATCAACGTAGAGCCTGACCTGAGCCATTACGGCGGAATCGTGCCCTGCGGCATCCGCGAGCACGGTGTTACGAGTCTTGTCGATCTCGGCCTGCCTGTCACCATGGCCGATGTTGACGCTGCGCTGCACGCGACTTTCCGTGAAATCTTCCAAGGTTTCGGTTCGGATCCCGAACTTTAGAAATCAAGGAGCCGAATTCCTTCCGGTCTGCCGGAAGGATCGGTAGCCGATTCCATGCGCGCGCATTGCAGCCCAAGCAATTCGAGCCAACGAATGCAGGGAAAACGCCATCCTGCAATTTCCGGCACCGTGCCGGGCGAATGCGCCAAGTCGGCGCTCGCCGGACGAGCTGAATGCCGGGCTGCGACAATAGGTTCCGGCCCGGCATCCGGCGTTGCCCTATGTCGCTCCACGCTCTAAAACCAATTCAAAGTCCGTGCGTGACTCGCGCAGCGGGCAGTAGCGCAATCGGAATACGGGAGGCATCCCCCATGGCCGACGCCGCCATTCATGGCCACGAGCATCACGGCGAACGCAGTTTCTTCGTGCGTTGGTTCATGTCAACGAACCACAAGGACATCGGCATCCTTTACATCTTCACAGCCGCCATCGCGGGCTTCATCTCGGTGGCGTTCACGATGTTCATGCGGCTGGAGCTGATGGATCCGGGCGTTCAGCACATGTGTCTCGAAGGTGCCCGGCTTTTCGCCGACGCGAGCCAGGAATGCACACCCAACGGCCATCTCTGGAACGTGATGATCACATATCACGGCGTGCTGATGATGTTCTTTGTGGTCATTCCCGCGCTGTTCGGCGGATTCGGCAATTTCTTCATGCCGCTTCAGATCGGCGCGCCGGATATGGCCTTTCCGCGTATGAACAACCTGTCCTACTGGATGTTCGTTGCAGGTGTATCGCTGGGAATTGCCTCCGCGCTTGCCCCGGGAGGCAATGGCCAGAGCGGGTCGGGAGTCGGCTGGGTTCTCTATGCGCCGCTTTCAACCACCGAACAGGGCTGGTCAATGGATCTGGCGATCTTTGCCGTTCACCTGTCAGGCGCTTCGTCGATCCTTGGCGCCATCAATATGATCACTACGTTCCTGAACATGCGCGCGCCGGGAATGACCCTGTTCAAGGTTCCGCTCTTCTCATGGTCCATATTCGTCACTGCATGGCTGATCCTTCTCAGCCTGCCGGTTCTGGCGGGTGCCATCACGATGCTGCTGACGGACCGAAACTTCGGCACCACCTTCTTTGATCCCGCTGGCGGCGGTGACCCAATCCTCTACCAGCACATTCTCTGGTTCTTCGGCCATCCCGAGGTTTACATCGTGATCGTGCCAGGCTTCGGCATTGTCAGCCATGTCGTCGCAACCTTCAGCCGGAAGCCCGTATTCGGCTATCTGCCAATGGTCTGGGCCATGATCGCAATCGGCGCGCTCGGCTTCGTCGTCTGGGCCCACCACATGTATACGGTCGGCATGTCTGTCACGCAGCAGTCCTATTTCATGCTCGCCACGATGGTCATCGCGGTTCCGACCGGCATCAAGATCTTCTCGTGGATCGCGACAATGTGGGGCGGTTCGGTTGAGTTCAAAACGCCGATGCTGTTCGCGGTCGGATTCATCTTCCTCTTCACGGTGGGCGGCGTGACGGGTATCGTGCTGGCACAGGCGCCGCTGGACCGGGCCTACCACGACACCTACTATGTCGTGGCTCACTTCCACTACGTGATGTCGATCGGCGCGGTTTTCGCGATCTTTGCGGGCATGTATTACTACATCGGAAAGATGAGCGGCCGCCAATATCCGGAATGGGCTGGCAAACTGCAGTTCTGGACCTTCTTCATCGGCGTGAACATCACGTTCTTCCCGCAGCACTTCCTGGGACGTCAGGGCATGCCGCGGCGCTACATCGACTATCCCGAAGCGTTTGCCTACTGGAACAAGATCTCCAGCATGGGCGCTTTTCTATCGTTCGCTTCATTCCTGCTGTTCATCGGAATCATCGCCTACACGCTTCGCTACGGACGTCAGGTGACCGAAAACAACTACTGGAATGACTCGGCGGACACGCTTGAGTGGACCGTTCCGAGCCCGCCGCCCGAACATACGTTCGAGACACTGCCAAAACAGTCCGATTGGGACCGGGCGCCGGCGCACTGAGCCGGGCCTGCCGGTCGGCAACAGACCAGTGAGCTCCGCCTACAGGCGGAGCTTCCAAATCCCGGCACTCCGAACACGGTTCGGTGCAGGGGCACTGCAAGCATGAACGTGTGGACTGACGCTGGCCGCGACCTGTGGCGGCCCATCCCATTGAAGCCATCGATTTCGCCGACTAGCCTGACGCGGAATTCCAACTGAAGACTTACTGGATTGCAATGACCCTGCCAAAATCCCAACCAGTGCGGCTAGCGGAATACACACCGCCCGATTACCTGGCCACTTCGGTCGACCTCTGCTTCAGGCTTCACCCTACGGAAACGCGCGTCATCTCAAGGATTGAGTTCAGGCGCAATTCTGACGGCCGGGGCGGGCCGCTGAGACTCGACGGCGAGCGGCTCAAGCTGATCCGCGCCTCGGTGGACGGTGTCCCCCTGCGCGGATCCGAACTGAACCCAACCGACTCCGGGCTTGCCGTAACGCGGGATCTGCCGGGTGAATTCGTCTGGGAAGCGGAAGTCGAAATCTCGCCCGAAAGCAACACGGCGCTTGAAGGTCTCTACATGTCGAAAGGCATGTACTGCACGCAGTGCGAAGCCGAAGGTTTCCGGAAGATCACGTACTTTCCCGACCGTCCGGACGTGATGGCAACGTTTGCTGTGCGAATCGAAAGCGATCTGCCGGTTCTGCTGTCAAACGGCAATCCTGTCAGAACAGGCGATGGCTGCGCCGAATGGCAGGATCCATGGCCAAAACCTTCCTACCTGTTCGCTCTGGTTGCCGGTGACCTCGTGTCGCACGACGGCAGTTTCGTCACGGCCTCCGGCCGCAATGTGGATCTCAGGATCTGGGTGCGCCGGGGAGACGAGAACAGGTGCGCGTATGCCATGGACGCGCTCAGGCGCTCGATGCGCTGGGACGAAGAGGTCTATGGCCGGGAATACGACCTTGACATCTTTCAGATCGTAGCCGTCGACGACTTCAACATGGGCGCGATGGAAAACAAGGGACTGAACATCTTCAACTCCAAATTCGTGCTCGCAAGTCCGGAGACCGCGACTGACCGGGACTACGAACTGATCGAAGGCATAATCGCGCACGAATATTTTCATAACTGGACCGGCAACCGGATCACCTGCCGCGACTGGTTCCAGCTTTCGCTCAAGGAAGGCCTGACGGTCTTTCGGGACAGGCAGTTCTCAGGCGACATGCGAAGCCATGCGGTAAAGCGCATCAGCGACGTACTGCAGCTCCGCGCCCGCCAGTTCAGGGAGGACAACGGACCGTTATCTCACCCGGTCAGACCGGAAAGCTATATTGAGATCAATAATTTCTACACCGCCACGGTCTACGAGAAGGGTGCAGAGGTTATCGGCATGCTGCGGCGGCTCGTCGGCGCCGACAGTTACCGCAAGGCATTGGACCTTTATTTCGAGAGGCATGACGGTGAGGCGGCGACCATCGAGGACTGGATCAAGGCATTCGAGGACGTCACCGGTCGGGATCTCTCGCAGTTCATGCGCTGGTATACCCAAGCTGGCACCCCTCACATTTCGGTCGGCGACGAGTTCAGGGACGGAACCTATACCCTGACCCTTAGCCAGACCACTCCTCCGACCCCGGGCCAGGACACAAAGGAGCCCCAGGTCATTCCCGTTGCAGTTGGTCTTCTGAACACGGCAGGCGAGGAAGTGGCGCCAACCACCATTCTTGAAATGACCGACAGCAGCCAGAGTTTCGTGTTTGACGGCCTTTCGGCCAAGCCGGTGCCGTCGCTGTTTCGAGGCTTTTCCGCACCTGTGATCCTGAAACGTTCAGTGACATCCGCGGAACGCGCGTTTCTTCTGGCCCATGACACGGACCCGTTCAGCAAATGGGAAGCCGGCCGGGCGCTGGCCAAGGATGTGCTCATGCAGATGGTGGCGGACGGCGCGCTGCCTGGCCCGATCTATCTGGACGCTCTGCGTCGGGTTGCCCGGAACGAATCGCTTGATCCGGCCTTTCGCGCTCTCGCCCTCCGCCTTCCAGCCGAGGATGACATGGCGCAAGCGATTCACGATTCCGGACGGACTCCCGACCCGGACGCGATTCATGAGGCGCGACTCAAACTACTAAAGATTCTGGCCGAGCATCTCTCATCAGACCTGCCCGCGATCTATCGGGAAATGGAGGTTCCCGGTCCTTATTCACCGGATCCGAAAGCCGCGGGCCGCAGGGCTCTGCGTCTGACAGCGCTTTCGCTTCTATCGCGGATCGATGACGGGACAGCTGCGGAAAGACTGTTCCGGGACGCCGACAACATGACAGAACAGCTCGGTGCGCTTGGCTGCCTGATGGAGGTCGGCGCCGGCGTTCCGGAGACAGCGGCCTTCTATGCGCAATGGGGGCATGACAGGCTGGTGGCGGACAAATGGTTTGCGATGCAGGTGCTTCTTGCCGCTCCTGGCGAAACAGCCGCCACAGCACGGAAACTCTGCGGCCATCCGGATTTTGACTGGAGGAATCCCAACCGTTTCCGGTCAGTGCTCGGTGCGCTGTCCGCGAACGCGGCCGGTTTCCATGACCGTTCCGGCGCCAGCTACGAACTGCTCGCCGATTGGCTGATCAGACTCGATCCCGTCAACCCTCAGACTGCCGCGCGCATGACTACGGCATTCGAAACCTGGCGCCGCTACGACGCAGACCGGCAGGCTCTCAGCAGCAGTGCGCTTCGGCGCATCGCGTCGACCAGCGATCTAAGCCGGGACACTTCGGAGATGGTCGGCAGAATCCTTGGGGACTGAGCCACAATCGGTCCCACAACCGATCGCTTGCTCCACGGAACCCGCCAATCTAGAAACGGCCAGGAAAGACAGCAGGATCACTTCAATGCTCGACTTTGCGTTCGAACCCCCGAAACCTGAAGTTATTCAAGGCGCCGTGTACGACTGGGAACTGGTGATCGGTCTTGAGGTTCACGCACAGGTCAGTTCGAACGCGAAGCTGTTTTCCGGTTCCTCGACCGAATTCGGCGCCGAACCGAATTCCAACGTCAGCTTTGTCGACGCGGCGATGCCCGGCATGCTGCCGGTCATCAACGGGTTCTGCGTCGAGCAGGCGATACGCACAGGCCTTGGCCTCAAAGCCACCATCAATCTGACCTCGGCCTTCGACCGAAAGAACTATTTCTATCCGGACCTGCCCCAAGGGTATCAGATCAGCCAGCTCTACCATCCCATCGTCGGAGAGGGCGAAGTGATCGTTGAAATGGGCCCCGGTGTCGCGCGTCGCGTTCGCATCGAGCGCATCCATCTGGAGCAGGACGCCGGTAAATCGATCCATGACATGGATCCGAACATGTCTTTTGTGGATCTCAACCGAACCGGTGTCGCACTGATGGAGATTGTCTCGAGGCCCGACATCCGCGGCCCGGAGGAAGCGGCGGCCTATGTTTCCAAGCTGCGCCAGATTATGCGCTACCTAGGCACCTGTGACGGCAATATGCAGAACGGAAACCTGCGCGCGGATGTAAATGTGTCGGTCTGCCGTCCAGGTGACTACGAGCGGTTCCAGGATACGGGCGATCACTCGCACCTCGGAACCCGGTGCGAGATCAAGAACATGAACTCGATGCGGTTCATACAGGCCGCTATTGACTACGAAGCGCGCCGCCAGATCGCGATCATCGAAAGCGGTGGCAAAGTCGAACAGGAAACGCGGCTCTATGATCCTGACAAGGGTGAGACCCGTTCCATGCGCTCGAAGGAAGAAGCGCATGACTACCGTTATTTTCCCTGCCCTGACCTCCTGCCGCTGGAATTGGATCCAGCATGGGTTGATTCCGTCAAAGCGAGCCTTCCGGAGCTGCCAGACGAGAAGAAAGCCCGCTTCATGAACGAATTCGGACTGAGCGACTATGACGCTTCCGTTCTGACCGCCGATGTCGAGTCAGCGGCATATTTCGAAGAGGTTGCGAAGGGACGCGACGGCAAGATGGCTGCGAACTGGGTCATCAACGAACTCTTCGGGCGACTCAAGAAGGAGAGTCACGGCATAACGGAATCACCGGTTTCGGCCGGTCAGCTTGGCCGGATAATCGATCTCATCGCCAAGGGTGACATCTCCGGCAAGATCGCGAAAGAACTTTTCGAAATTGTCTATTCCGAAGGGGGAGACCCTGCCGAGATTGTCGAATCCCGCGGCATGAAGCAGGTCACCGACACAGGCGTGATTGAAGCGGCGGTTGATCGAATCATTGCGGAAAACCCCGCTCAGGTGGAAAAGGCAAAGATCAATCCCAAGCTGGTCGGCTGGTTTGTCGGCCAGGTGATGAAGGCGACTGGCGGCAAGGCCAATCCGAAGGCGGTCAACGAGATGGTTTCCGCGAAACTCGCGTCGGATGGTCGTCTCTAGCGGGCATAGTGATTCATTTGCCCACACTGTTTCCGATGCAGTGAATCTCTTGGCTGTCCCGTCGAATTCCGTACCGCATCACGCCATCGCACCTCGACTGTCGATCTGACTGCCACCGTGCAAGCGATTCCGATTCGAATTCGGAACGCGGAAATTGTCCGCATGTCCAGGACTGAGGGCGAATCTCGCCAAAGACCTGGCACGGGAGACATGCCTTCTGCATCTGCGAATTGCCGAAAAAGCCTCAGTCTCTAAAGACGTTCCTCGAATGCCAGTCCAGATATTTGGCGGCAGGATAATCGCAATTCCGTTTGGGAACAACCTGCAGGGGCGTCCCATGATAGTTTGCAATAGTGTTTTCGGGCAGCTGTCGAAGAATATCGGTGGCAACCGAGATGCTCAGTGTATCGGGCTGAACTGTAAAGATACCCCAATCGAAGAGCTCATGATGCAGAGCGCAGAGTGAGAGGCCATTCGTGGATATGTCCGGGCCGCAATGGCTATGCCATTGTATGTGCGCGGCTTCGAGTGCCGGCCAGTATCCCTCAGGAAACTGGAACGAATAGCCGCACACCGCACATCTGTAGTCGTATGTTCTCAGTATCGTATTCCGAAACTGTGGAGTTCGGGAACGTCGTGAAAGAATGGAAGCAAGGAGCGGCGAATGTTCGATTCCAATTCCCGATTCCAGAGCCATTTCATTGAATGCAAACTCTCCCAAGGTCGCTTCCAGGACTGCAGCGCGCATTGTCTGGGGAAAGTGGGCGTCCACAAGCCTTTCTGCGACCATCTGGGCGCGGACTCGATCCTGACGGAATGTTTCGTATATCTTGGAAGGCAATCCGCCACACACATTGAGTCGCCGAAGGTCCGAGGGAGATACACTGCCGTTGGACTGCTCGGGGACGCGATGAGCTTCCGTGACTTCCCAAATTTCGTCTTTCTGCATTCTCCAGAAGGGCTCCTGCGGCTTGTAGTTCCTTCTTGGAGGACCAAAGCTCCGCAAAAGCGTAACGAGCGAGGCATGGATTACCTCGTACTCGACCAAGCGATCTTCACCCCTTAGACATCGCCCGATAGCCCATAGGGCGAGCAGTGGCTTGTGGGGCGCACGTTCACCCCGTCTTCGCCAGATCGTCAGTTTATCGAAATTCTCAAGCAGGTTCTTTGACATTACACTAGCTCGACCGACTGACGTCACCTAGTTCGCGAACAGTAGCCGCCAATGCGTTCAGAATCGCCATAGCCGTTGTTTCTCTTTGGGGTTATGGTCCAAATGCCTGTATCCAGTCAAGCTGCGGGGAGACATTGAGCGACTGACCACATGAACGTCCAACGACAGCCGTTAACGTGAAGCGCGTCGAGCCTCGAAATCCAGCGACAACGTCGAAAAATTCCAGTCATGAGATGGGTATCGAATTCAACTGTTTCGGCAACGATTGCGACTACGCATTGTTTTTTTGACCATTTATGAATAATCCGACACCGCCGATAGCCGCAGCACCCAAAAAAAGCCCGGAATGACTACACTTTCTGTCCAAACCGCACTTAAAAACGCACAAATTATCAAACACGCAAACGAACCTGCTCCAAGCCACATCCCTAGTTTCCTGTCAGGTGCCTCATCGGATTGAATTTTTTATCCATCTCCATACGGTGCTTTTGGCTGTCCTCTGCCATCGAAATTATGCGATCAGCCGAGCCCGGCAGGATTTCCTCATAGCCAGCGATATGCTTCGGATGAGGAATAGGATCTGAGAAATATTCGCTGACCAATAGCGACGTCATGCGCGCAACTATGACGTCTCTTTGCTTTTGATTGACTACATGGCCAATTTCCCGGTCAATAATTTGCTCTAAGCCATGATCTCCATCAGTTAGCGGCGGTTTTGGCCGTCGCTTTTCGGCGGGCGGTTTTCCCAATCTGCCTGTCCTCTACGTCAATGGTTTCCAAAATTCCCTTGCCAACATCTCGCCAAGCTTCGCTTAGAGTGTCAT
The DNA here is from genome assembly GCA_022824145.1 of Rhodobacter sp. GTDB lineage: Bacteria > Pseudomonadota > Alphaproteobacteria > Rhodobacterales > Rhodobacteraceae > JAPOUP01. The sequence goes on from JAJEAY010000036.1 coordinate 22,934, forward strand.
GTATTTGGAACCGGGATTGAGTTCTACCCGGCATCATCACGCGAAACGGTGAAGTCAATCCGAAAGCAAATCCGCCAGCGAAAGCTCGACTGCGTCGTACGCCTTTCATAGCATCGTCCCCTTTCATGTGGAATATGTCGCAACTGCAGAAATCTATCAATACCCCCAATTCCACTCCGAAACTCAATAAACGATCTCTGCCCGAAATGAACCCCGGAGTCAAATCGAACAAAGATCCGTCTTTGGCAATTTCAAGCCTGTGCCCCATTCACTCTGTTTCTGTCCCGGCATGATCGCAGTTTCATGTAATTTAAACTAGCGATTCCATCCGCGGTTTGCAGCCCTCGTCGGATTGCCTCCGAACGCACGGAACTGGCTCCAACCCAATAACCAAGTGGAAAGTGGAATGGGAAGCTGACCGCCACCTTCGGCATCGAACAATGATCGCAATACACCCACTTTCATTTGGCGTAAGGCGTTGCTGCGGGAATTCTTCACGTTCCGGAAATTTTCTGAAAGTTCTTATCGCAAAGGACCAAAACATCGACGTTATTGCAACCCCGAGAACCACCGACAGAATTTCACTGAAGTGTTCGATGATCGCCGAAACCATGAAGAAACTCACATAATCTCCCTTGGGTTCACGGACAGCAATTCCATTTGCGATCCACACTGAATGCGATGTCGCGGCGCGTTAAACTTCAGCCGGGCAGTAGAACATAGCAAAGTGAGAAATCCCAAGTGCGCATCGCTCGCAGGGATCAGCGCGATGGATGAATGCAAATTCATTCCAATCTGATCAAGGGTTCGGAATGGCATCCCGACCGGCAACTTCCAGGACTCGAGCGAGTTCGCTTTCAGTCCTGAAATGTGGCCAACACGTCGAGTGTGAGCCAAAGCCGTAAGGTGGGCATGAAGTGGTAAACTTGACGCTGGCCGCGTTACTGCTTCGGCAGTTACGACGAATTGCCGCTGAAGTCTCCTCTGATCTGGAACATGGATGCTTCAGGCTGGTACTGGACTGCATAGATAAGATCATGACAGCCACAATCGCAGGTATCGGTTTCTTGGGAAGGCTTCCAGTTTGCTAGCATCCGTCCAAGCCAACGCACACATGGTGAATTTCAAACTCAGCCAGTCTGCAAGCCCGCCTAACCGCGTCAGCAAACAGTCACTGAGGGCACCGATGACTAACGCCTGCTGCGCCGCGTTACAGATCCCGGAACCGCCGCTCCTGCAACTGAGTCCATCGAACCCGAAAATGAAACCCTTCCTCCGAATGGCGCTCGTGTTCCACAACACCCTGATCGTGAAGCCAGGCGCCACGCCATCCGTCCGAGAACGGCAAGTCGATCTCACACTCAGTCGTTTCGCCAAGCAACATGTCCGATATCGCGGTCAGCAGAGACTCCATCCCGCTGCCTGTCAACGCGGACAGGGCAACGACATCCTTTCGGCACGACGAGTTGGCCATCAAGGCCGCTCTTTCAACCGAATCGACAAGATCAACTTTGTTCCAGATCTCAAGCCTTGGCGCCGCCTCTGCGACGCCCAGTTCTTCAAGTACCGCATTGACGTCCCCGGCGCGGTGGACGGAGTCTTCATGGCTGATATCGCGGACATGAAGAATTAGGTCAGCTTCCAGAACCTCTTCCAGAGTCGCCCGGAACGCAGCAACGAGCTGGGTCGGCAAGTCGCTGATGAATCCAACCGTATCGCTGAGTATCACGTCCCGTCCGGACGGCAGGACCAATGCACGCATCGTTGGATCCAATGTGGTGAATGGCATGTCCAAGGCTTGGACTTTTGCCCCCGTAAGCCGGTTGAACAGAGTCGACTTGCCGGCGTTCGTGTAGCCCACCAAAGCAACGACCGGAAAGGGAACCTTCTTTCGGGCCGCTCTGTGCAGGGTTCTCGTCTTCACAACCTTCTGGAGTTTCCCTCGCAGCCGCGCGATCTGTTCGTCAATGGCGCGGCGGTCCGCTTCAACCTGGGTCTCGCCCGGGCCACCGACGAATCCCAGACCTCCGCGCTGTCGTTCAAGGTGGGTCCAGGCGCGCACCAGCCGCGTGCGCTGGTAGCTAAGCGCAGCCATTTCCACCTGAAGCACACCCTCACGGGAGCGCGCTCTGTCAGAAAAAATCTCAAGAATCAGACCCGTCCGGTCCAGAAGTTTGACATTCCAGGACTTTTCCAGGTTGCGCTGCTGAACCGGAGTCACTGGACCATCGATAAGAACCAGATCGACGTCGGCTTCCTCGAATCGCCCGCCGAGCTCTTCCACCTTTCCGGAACCAAACAGCAGTCCCGGACGTGCTGTCGGAAGCTGAACCGCTTCGGCGCCCAGAATCTGCAGCCCGGGCAGCGCCGAGGCAAGAGCCGTCGCCTCCTTAAGGGCGTGTTCCGCCCTCCGCATCCGTCTGTTTCCCGCGATTTCCGGATGCACCACCCATGCCCGGGTGGCGGCAGCCTGGACGTCCGCCATGGGCTACTCTTCGCTGTCGTAAAGGCTGATTGGCTGCGACGGCATAATCGTTGAGATCGCATGCTTGTAGACAAGCTGGGACTGACCGTCCCGGCGCAGCAGCACACAGAAACTGTCAAACCAGGTGATGACTCCCTGAAGCTTGACCCCGTTGATCAGAAACACCGTCACAGAGACCTTTGTCTTGCGTATATGGTTCAGAAACGAATCCTGAAGACTTTGCCTGTCACTCGCCATCGCTCCACGTTCCCTGCTCTGTTTCTGTTACGGAAAGACGCTCACTCACCTATGCCGACTATTTCTGGAGCGTTCAAGCACGATTCCAGCACCTTTCCGTTCGCTCACAATTTGTTTCCTTGGTGGGTTCCCCGGTTTCGGCCTTACCGGCACTGAACCGATGCGGTCAGCGGCCATGTCTGCGCTTCCGATGCGGTCAGCGGCCATGTCTGCGCTTCCGGTGAGGCCAAGCCACATTCCGCTCACTTGCGCCAGAACTCGGGATTCAGCAGCGCAACGATCGCCAGGGTTTCAAGACGACCGAGAACCATGCTCCCGGCGAGAATCAGTTTTGCCGCATCCGGAAGCACTGCGTAGCTGATCGGACTCTCCCCGGCTAGTTCCGCCAGGGGACCGGTCGTGGACAGCGCCGCGATCGTCAGCACAAGAGCGGTCTCGAAATCGAGCCCGGCAAGCGACAGCGCAAGCATCACCGCGGCAATCGAAATCGCGAACAGCATGAAGAAAATCCAGGCCATGTAGGCACCCTGCCGGCGCAGATACCGCGCCTGACCGCCAGAGCCGCCAACGGAACTCGGATGCACAAGCCGTTCCAGTTCACGATTCGCGTGGCGGTAAAGAACATATACGCGAAGGAGTTTGACACCTCCCGCCGTCGTCGCCACGCCTCCGCCGATCATTGCCAGACCAAGCAGAATCAGGCCCGGCGTCTCCAGCCCGGACCAGTCCCGTGCGCTCTCCCAGCCAGCGCTCTCGAAGCCAGTGGTCGACAGGAAGGACATTACCATGAACACCACGCCCCAAAGCGCCTCAAGGCCACCGCCAATCGAGTTCACGGTGTCCTCCCCAACCGCGCCGGCAAAATGGCGCAGGATAAGCAGAAGCGGCACCGCGATACCGAAAAACAGGCCCATCCGCAGTTCCGGATCGTCAATAATTCGCTTCCGGTCAGGCCAGGAATGGTCTCGGGTGAAAGTTCTGCGTGACAGCGCGAAACCGAAGAAGACAAACATCAGCATCTCACCGGGCAGCCCGGCACCGGAAACGCCAACTCCTCCAACCGGCGAGATCCCGCTTGTCGCCATAGTGGACATGGCGTGGCAGGCCGCGACAAGCGGAGTCTCTCCTGCGATCACCAATCCGGCCCAAAGAACCAGTGTCAGCGCCCCGTATGCCGGGAACAGCAATGCCGCATGCCGCCGCAGCCGCACCGAGCCGTCTTTCCTGCGTATGGTTCTGCTACCGCCGGAGCCGTCTGAATGTTCCGGCTGTCTCAGGATCTCGAATCCACCGAGGCGGAGCGGCGCCAGCAGCGCCGCGGCGGCGGTCCACATCAGGAGTCCGCCAAGCCAGCCGACCAAAGCGCGCCAGAGATGATCCGCTCCCGACAGCCGTCCCGGATCGTCAAATACCGTCGCGCCGGTCGTGGTGACACTCGAAACCATTTCAAAGTAGATGTCGAGATAGCGATGGTCCTGCAGACTTTCCCAAAGCGGAAATGCCAGCATCAGCGGTAGCAGCGAAAACGCCGCGAGCAGGGTCATGAGGTCGCCGCGCGCACCGCGCCACCGGGGGCTGCCTGCCGTGGCGAACGCAAACATCAGAAAGACCATAAAAAACAATGTGCCAGGCTGCAGGAAGGAACGTGCGGTCTGCCAGTCCCGGGTTGTTGCGGCCACAATCGCCGGCACATACATGCAAAGCGCGAACAGGCCCATCAAAGCGACGAACGGAGGCACTCTCAGCAGCCGCGCCACCCGGCGACGGACAGACGGGCGTTCTTTTTTCATGGCCAAATCCGCCCGTGCATCAGAAAAAGTCGACAGATACCTGAAGCAGACGCTCGACCTCCGGAACATCGCTGGCCATGGCGAATATCGCGACCACATCGCCCACCTCGACCCGGGTGTTGCTGGTGGGGCGAATGACGTCGTTCCCTTTCCTGATCGCACCGACAAGCACACCTTCCGGGAAATCGATGTCACGTAAAGCCTTTCCGGCGATCGGTGTGGTCGAATGCACCTGCGCCTCGAGAATCTCGGCTTCTGCATCTCCGATGGAATAGACGCCACGCACCTGGCCTTGCCGAATATGGCGCAGTATCGAACTCACAGTGATCGTACGGGGATTGATGTAGGCGTCGATGTCCAGCGGACCCATCAGCGGGGTAAGGGTTGGATCGTTGACAAGGCAGATGGCCATTCGGGTGCCCTCGGACTTGGCCCGAACCGCAGCGAGAATGTTCACCTTATCGTCATCGGTCACGGCAAGCATGGCGTCCGCCGCTTCGATATGCGCCTCGGCCAGGAGTTCCATGTCCATGCCGTCGCCGTGCAGCACAATCGTTCGGTCAAGGGAATCCGCCGCGCGCTCGGCACAGGCCCGGTCCCCTTCTATGATCCGGGTGCGGACCCGCCCGGCTCGGCGCTCCAGAGACTTGGCAACCGCAAGCCCGACATTGCCCGCGCCAACAATCACCACCCGCTCAAGAGGAGCCACCTTCTTGCCGAATATCTCCAACGAGCGACCGGTATCGTCCTTGTGGGAAAGAACATAGATTTCGTCGCCCGGAAACAGTTGGTCATCAGCATCCGGAGCGAACAGCGTTCCGGTACGGCGCACTCCGACCACGATCGCGCGGAGCGTCGAGAACAGGTCCGAAAGCTGCCGTAACGGCGTGTTGACCACGGGGCAGTCATCGTCCAGCGAGATTCCCAACAGTTCGGCATCGCCGTCAAGAAAGCTGACGGTATCAAACGCTGCAGGAACGGCGAGTCGCCGCATCGCGGCGTCAGCCACCTCTCGCTCGGGGCTGATCACCACATCGATCGGCATATGGTCCCGCCGATAGAGGTCCGAATATATTGCATTGAGATAGGACTGGCTTCGAAGCCGGGCGACCTTCTTGGTGATCGCGAAAATCGAGTGGGCCACTTGGCAGGTAACCATGTTGATCTCGTCGGAATGGGTCGCTGCGATCAGCATGTCGGCATCTCGGGCGCCGGCGCGCTCCAGCACATCGGGGTGGCTCGCAAATCCAACCACACCCTGCACATCCAGCGTATCCATGACGCGCCGAACAAGTTCGGGGTTGCTGTCGATCACGGTGACGTCAATTCGCTCGCCCGAAAGGTGCCGCGCCAGCTGCCATCCAACCTGGCCAGCGCCGCAGATGATGATTCTCAAATATCGCCTCCTTCCAGGTATCGAAACTCAATCAGCGAATATCCTGTGTCGGTTTGAAATTGAAGTGCCAGCTCGGCCTGCAGATGACTTTACCGACGCGGGACAGCCAGCACTTTCCGCGACCGTGCGCAGCTCAAGCTCCAGCAGCTGGCTTCGCAGCACCTCTTCCGCCTGCTCCGCCGCCATCGCCGCCTCCGCCCCGACCGGCGACACCAGGTCCAGGAAACGGTCGGCATCGGCCCTGTCGATTCCGATGCCGCCGACCGAAAAGCAGCTTCGGTTCGCCCCGAGCTCCGGCGAGCGCCGGTTGCAGAAATAGCTTCGGTCTTTGTTATCCCGAACACTGATCGACCTGGCGCAGCGGCCGCACAGGGCGAGGCCCTGGAGAAGCGCCGCCCCCTCGCGCGCCGCGCCCCGCTTCCGGTCGAGGACGGCCGGGTTCGCCGCCAAGGTCTCCTGCACCTCCACCCATTCGGGCCAGCTCACGCACCCTTCGTGGCGACCGGGCTTCAGGACGCGCCACCTCTCCTCCGGCGGCAGCAGCGTTCCGTCGCCGCGGTAGGCGGCCCGCGCCTTCCCGTAGGCGTAGGCGCCGCCCATCGCGGGATTCCTCAGAATCTCCATCACCCGCGAATAGGTCGCGTCCCTCCAAACCGCCGCGTCCGCGCCATGCGGACGGCTCGGGAGCCGCGCGCCCGCCTCCCGCAGAAGATGCGTGGCCTGCAGTCCCGACCCGCCCTCGCGGAAGCGGGTGAAGACCGCCTCGACCGCCGCCTGGACCCAAAGGTCGGGATCCTTCCGGATCCCGTTCCCTTCGCGGACGAAACCACAGACAACGGAAGCGTAAAGCTCTCCGCGCTGGGCCTTGCTGCGCCGCCGCTCGATGACCTTGACTTCCCGACCGTCGAACGGATGCCGGAAACGACGCATGAACACCGGCCCGAAGGGCCGCGGGTCTTCAAGTGGTGCAGTAGGGAGGCTTGTTCTCGACCAAGCGGTCCCAAAGACGATGCTCGCGGCCGCCGCGCGTCGGCCGCACCGTGACAGCGCTCAGGTCGATGGACGAACCCGGTGTCGGAAGAATCACCATGGACGGCATGATGCCGCATGGAAAACGAAATGGTCAGCCCTGAAATCACTGCGCCCCTACCATGGGGTCGAAAATAAAATTGCCCTGGCTGGGAACAGACGATCCTCGTGCAGTCGCGGCATAGGCAGTATCCTTCTTGATCGGGCTCGGCGATTCAGTCTTTGTGGAACACTGCCGCTTTGGACCAGGTCAAGGTGCAGGGGCCGTACCCGCGGCGCGCGGCCTCTATCTGCATGACCTGTGAATGATCGACGAACACGTTCACCTTGGGGCCGTACGCGTTCATGTAGTAGGACATGACATCCTGATCATCCGCTTCGAACATTATGTCCCTGACCGGAATGTCGGCAGCGAATTCGTCCACAAAATCCCAGCGCTCCTCGCCGAATTTGACGTTCTCATAGACGCCTTCCGCCTCGATCAGAACCTTCCATGCGCCGTTTTCAAGCGCCCGTCTGGCCTGCGCCTTCTTCCTTTTGGCGAAGGTGCGGCCATCGACCACAGGTTCATGAGCAAATGACAGGCCGCATTCCACGATAGGTTTGATGCCCTTGCCGTTCACATAATCCAGCAGTTCAGCCAGATCCTCGTCATCAATGCTACGCGCAATAAGCGAGATCTCCATGATATCGACGTCTAGATTTGCAGCATAGTCGACGACTTCTCTTGTAGCCTGGATTCCCGCGCTTAATGCCTGATCCATGATTGGGTTTCCAACCGCAACCCGAACGTCGTGGCCATGGCTACTTCTGATGACTCTCTTTATTTCCGCTTCCGGCACAAATGTTAGCTGGTTTGTGCCGATCTTGATGATGTCTGTGAGAGCACCGTAACAAGCAAGGAAATCACTGAAATATTGTCCCAGGACTTTCGGTGCGCGAACATAGTTCAGCCCCCTGTCACGCGGCTTTGGCTCGCGCTCGATCATGCCCGAACGTGCCTCGACGTAGCTTTGCGTTTTCGTCATGTCTTGTTTCCTCAATCGGCCCCACCAAGCCACCAGGGCAGTGGGATGAAATCGGCAATTATACCCGCCGGGTATTGGAGCGTCAGCACGCCTGAAAGCGTCCAGAGGACGATCAGTACAGCTGCCGAGACGGTGCTCGATATGAGATATTTGCTGCGGTCGTGCAGCAGTATGAACCCGTTGATCAAAGCCACGGCAGCGATTGGGAATCCAAGCACGAAAACCAGCCCGAGGAACACGGGGATGAGAGCAAAAGCACGCAACTGATCAAATAGAGTGCCTTCAGCCTCAAAGATGTTCCGGGACATGACCCGCAGCGCCGCGTTGCTGGAAATAATGCTATCCATCGAGGGTGTTTGACGCATCATCTGAAGAACGGCAATGGTTGCGAGCAAGGCCAGGAGTACTCCGCTAAGTGCAATTGGGTAGATGCTCGCCCGGAAATCCAGGTTCATGACCTGAAGGATCATGCTGATGGGAAACAATGCCGCCAGGCAAGTAAACAAGGTCTGTTTTCGTTGCTCTGTTACGACCGCCCCGCCAACCGGAGACATCTTTTGACGCAGAAGCAGAACGATTGTGCCAAAGGCCAGTACGATCAGAATTATCGACCCCGTACGATACAGGAAGGACAGACCATATGCCGCGCTGACTTGATAGCTCAGCAGTTCGATCTTGGACGAAAGGAAGAAACCGATCAGAAGCGCGGGGCGCGACCACCCGAACGTCTTGAAGACCACGCCCACCGCACCAAACAGCATCAGAGCCACGAAATCGGACCAATCGCGGCCGTTGTTAAACGTCGCGAAAAAGATCAAAACGACTAGGATGGGCGCCAGAATGAAGAACGGTACGCGCGTGAGTTGGGCCATTGGGCGAGCAAGGAACAGGCACAGGCCGGCGCCGAAGATATTTGCCACTGCCAGAGACCAGATAATCAGATAGGTGATGTCCAGCTGGGTCGTGACCATCTCGATGCCTGGCTCGATACCGACAAGGATCAGGCCCCCGAGCAGCAAAACTTTGTTGCCGGAGCCGGGAATGCCCAGCAAGATCGTTGGGATCAGCGCGCCGCCTTCCTTAGCGTTGTTAGCCGATTCAGGCGCGATCACTCCTCGGATATCACCAGTACCAAGCGTTTCGGGGTTTTTGATCGTTTGTTTCGCGTGGCTATAGGCGATCCAGTCAACGACGGTTCCGCCGAGCCCCGGTAATGCCCCGACAAGAACCCCCACCGTCGAGCATCGGATGATCAGGAACCAATTGCTGACGGCATCGCGCATGCCGCGCAACCAGCCCTTCTCCAGTTTTCCGCCGCCGGCAACCGTGGATTTCGAATGAAGGAGGCTGACAATCTCCGGAACCGCAAAGAGACCCAGGCCCACTACGACGAGCGGAAAACCGTCGGTGAGGTACAACGTGCCAAACGTATAACGCGGATCGCCGGTGATTTGGGCCAGTCCAACTGTGCCTATAACCAGGCCGATCACGCAACTGGCCAAACCCTTTAAAAAATTCGCGCCGGTGAGTGCGCCGATCATCAGAAGGGCCAGGATGATAAGGAGGAACTGCTCACCGAAGCCAAAGGACATAATCAACGGTTTCGCGAAGAAGATCGAAACACTCAGGATCATGGCTCCAAACAGACCGCCAGCCAGCGATGACAGGAACGCGGCGGATAATGCCCTGGAGGCTTCACCTCGTTTGGCCAGAGGATGACCATCCAATACAGTCGCTTGGGAACCTGCTGTTCCGGGAATGCCCAGCAAGACCGCCGGGAAGGTATCTGATGTGGTAGTCGGCGCTAGAACGCCGATCATCATTGCAAGGGCGACACTTGGCTCAAACGTGTAGACAAATGGCAGCAAGATCGCCAAGCCCGACGTTCCGCCGAGACCGGGCAAAATGCCCAGCGTCAGGCCAAGAATCATACCTGCCATGAGGTAAGGAAAGTGAGATATCTGGAACAGCTGCGTGAGCGCTGAGATGAACATTTCAGTTTCCACGGCGACCTCTTTCGTGAGTTTTTTCGGCTTTCGTCACCATGTTTCTGCGCCACTTGTTTGTAACGTCACCTGCGCAAGGCCCTCCGTGTACGGACGCCTTCAGGGCGATGCAGGCGGTGGTGCAATCGTTGCAACGTTTTGGCAGAGCGTATTTGAGGCGACTGGCCCCGAACAAAACCCGGGGCCAGCTCAATTCACAGTTTCCGCGTCGAGGTCATTCGATACGATAGGTCAGGTTATAGTGAGCAATCGCGTCATTGAACTGCTGCTTGCTCGCGTCGGACAGGTCGACAGCCTTGCCAATGATACCGCGCACGTCTTCGCCGATCACGACCGGGAAAGGCCCGATATTCTTGGGGGCCGCTTCAATGAATTCGGCGTCCTTGGTCATTTCCTCGACAGCCTTGCGCCAGGCATCGACGATCTCCGACGGCGTGCCGTTGGGCAGTACCAGACCTTTGGAGGCAGGACCCCAGTTGGCAGCAATCACTTCATAGGCTTCGCGCTCCGCGCCTTCCAGCGGCTTGCCGTGAACTTTTTCGTACATTTCCGGGAAGGTCAGTGCATCCGGCGAATAGGACGGACGCTGGACAGAGCCATCAGGCTGCAACACGCCCAGCGTCATGAACTGATGCACTTTCCCATCGGCAATGTCCTTGCTGACCGTCTTCAGGAAGTTGCCCGTCCCATGCGAAGCCATTTGCAATTCGCCTCGTTGAAAGGACTGATACCCGGCCGAGCTTGACAGACCAGGAATAGGACGCGCCCCATCCACACCCAGCGTTTTGTAAATCCAAAGGTGGAACATGTCCGCCGAAGCGGCCGTCTTGAACGGGAAAAGCGCAACCGGCAGCTCACGAAGACCGGAAATATCATTCGGCCCGTCTGCCAGATCTGCATGCGTGACCCAGTGCGTTGTGGTCGCAAGCGACAAAACCGGTTCGTAGGACAGCAGGTCAAATTTGGCCAGCGGATTGCCGGTCGCTTGCTGCATGTTCACCGAAGACGATGTAGCAAGCGCAAACGTGCCATCGGCTTCTTGGTTGTCATGGAAAAAGTTTCCGCCCTTGATTGTTCCTCCGCCCGGCATGTGCTGAAGCTGAATCACCGGATTGCCCGGCAAGTATTTGGACAGGTACGGCTGGAAAAAACGGAACGTGCGCGACGTCCCACCACCCTCTTTGAACGGGATGATGATCGTTACCGTTTCACCTTCGAAATTCACTTCTGCATGTGCGGCAGTCGTGGAAAGTGACACCACCCCTGCTGCAATCACGCCTGACAAGGTCTTAAGCGTTTTCTTTAGCATTCTATTCTCCTCAGTTTTGGCTGCAGTTCTTCCAGGCAGCCTAGTCTGGCGGTGCGGGGTCAGTACCGCGGCGCCATTGATGGAAAGCAACTCGGCAGGCATATCCGATGCCCCCAGGTCATTTCTTGAGCGCGCCCCTAGCGGAACATTCCCTCAGCGCACGATATCGTGGGTTCATGGTTGTTTCGTTTGTCGATATTCCTCCTCCCACACAATCGGCGGTATCGCCGTACCCTCGCTTGTTTCTCCTATTGCCAATTATGATATCGTTATCAATTTTGGCCGCGAAGATTACTTGTGACTAACCGCTTCCAACTCCGGATAGCGGTCGTAAAGCAGGTTCGCCGGCCTTTCGCCGGCCCTCAGTTGATCGACGAACATTACCTGGCTCGGCATGATGTTGGTGACGTTGCAGTCGCAGCCGAACATCTCGAAGTAGTCCAGCAAGTTCGCATACCACATCATCTCCGCCTCTTTGGTCGAAGTGACCTCGAACGCCACGCGATCCTTGCCCAGTGCTTCCTGGACTTCGCTCAGAACGTCTTTTGCGGCTTCTTCCTGAATCTCGATTTCTTCGTGATCGATCAAAAGCGTGAAGGCTCCATGCGCCAGAAACGGTTCGGCGCCCTGAACGATCTCCGCCGCGGTGGCCGGAACATCCGCCGCACCCTTTCTCCAGCCACGTTCGGGATGGTGCTCATATATCAGGCTCATACCACAATCGATGGCGCGCTGGCGCCACGCCTTGATTTGCAGGTCCGAGACGTCGCCAAAGGTGTTCATGAATTCCATGACCGGAAACCCAAGCTCTGCGCCCGCTTCGATGGCCTCGTCGACCACTCCGTTCCTGTAGGCCCGGACAAAGAACCCGTGGTCCAGATAGGGCTGGACCGAGTGCTTTTTGTAGAGCTCAATTTTGCGCTTAACCCATTCTGCGGGGTGATTCAGCACCTGCGTCGTCGCGATTTTTACATGGTCAATGCGCTCGCCCGCTACGTTCAGGAAGTCCTCAAGCTCTGTCAAGCCCATGCGTTCATGGTACCAGGGTGCTTCGTCGTAGCCCACGTCCTTGGCCCACAGCTGGCGACTCGTTCTCGGCTTTGGTTCGACGCCTCGCAGAGAGAATACCTCAGCCATGGACATCGTTCTTTCCTTAAGCATATTTGGAACCCTCGGGATATGATCCAATTCCCGAGCTCCACTCGGACACTGGTAGATTTACGCTCCGTGGCCCGTCGGATGCTCGACAGCTGCCTTGGCGTACGACCGCATGATTGCTCAAAATATCACTCCCTCGCTGATTTATGACAACGTTATCATTTAGATTTTGGAAATGTCAACATGGTTGAAAGCGTCTAAGTTCAGCATCCATCTATCTGCTTGCAGCCGTCAGATGTGGCAGAGCCAAGCTTTTGAATTTTTTCGGTAAGTTCTGGCTGACTGGCAGAGCGTTTTCGACGACACCGGCGACGACACGCGTTTGCGTGTATTGCTGAGCCTGCCAAAAAATGACGGAAGGCCGTATGCCCGGGTGGCCGAGTGCTCGTCGCAACAGCACAACCGATTCGTGATCATATTCTCCGACTGAACGGAGATGCGTCGCCATGCGCGCGCTCTGATACCCATATGCCTTTTTTTTTGCGCCTGCAGCCACCGCAACCGCCAGATTTCCTGACTCATAAAATCTGTGAGTCTTGAGCCAGAGTTCAACTGATTGCAGTTACCCGCAGTGGGACTCCAATGCGGGCCCCATGGAGCCCCGTTCAATCAGTTTACAACTCAACAATTGTCTTTTTGCCGGTCCCTCAAGATTGGCACCTATTTTGTCCAGCAATGCTAAGGCCGCCGTTCGCCCTATTTCCCGTCGGTTTTTTTGAACGGTTGTCAGAGGTGGGGAGCTCACCTCTCCCGAAAATATCCCGTCCATGCCAACGACAGAAAGACGTTCGGGCACCTGGATCCCTTTTTCATTTGCAACTTGCAACGATGCAAGCGCCAGGATGTCATTTGAAGAAAATATCGCAGTTGGCAGGTTCGGGCGGTCAAGGAACTCGTTCATGATCCGTCGTGCTGCGGAAAATGAAGACGTGGAGCTAACTCCAAAGTCGCTCTCCAGTAAATTTTCCGGCGAAACGGACATTCCTCTCTCACGGTGGAACTCACGAAAAAGTTCGGCCCTCCAGTTCGACCCCGACCGCATCGAGCCTCCGACAAACAGAGCCATACGGCGATGACCGAGCTGGTACAAACGTTCAAGGGCGAGACGCATTCCGCTCCGGCTGTCATTGCCAACCGTATCGTACATCGCGAACTTTTCCGAGTTCGACAGAAGGACAAAAGGTATTGTGTGTAGAGAGCTAAAGTCGGTTGCTGTATCCGAAGGAGACAAAATAGCACCTTCGACGCAAGTGCGCACCATATAGTCAAAGTGCTCTTGTTCGACCTCTGGGTTCCATTCGTTGTACAGATGGACAACGCTGTACCCTTTTTCCCTCAAAACATCCTGAATGCCTTTTACCAGTTCGGGGAAAAACGGGTTCGTGATGTCGGCGATCGAGACGGCAATCGTATTGGTCTGCTGCAACCGAAAGTTGGCAGCGATGGCGTTTCTCTGATAGCCAACTCTTTTGGCAGCATCCAACACCCGATTTCTCGTGATCTCTTTGACGTGGATACCGGTTTGACCGTTCAGGACCCGCGCAACAGTTGCCTGCGACAAGCCGCACTCTTTCGCAACATCAATTATTGTCGCTCTTCTTTTCCTTGACTTGCCCATTCTTTCTTCCCGTTTGTTGCCACTCGCCCATCAACGTTGCTGGGTTCGTCGGTTTCTTTAGGGCCGCGCTGACTCGTTGCCAGTGCCGAAGATTAGTCGTTCTGCTGGAGATCGCACGCGATTACCGTGTTTGTCCAACAAGATCATGTTACTACCAAAGGTGTTATGTCAGGATGTGCAACCCTTTAGTGGAACCTAAGACCTTAGCTGCGCCCTCTGAATTTGCGTAACCCAAGTTTTCAACGCATCGATTGTCTCAGGGCTTCCAAGTCTCGATTATTGAATTCGACCGCAGCGAAAGGCGGATTGAACTCCCATGGGATCAGCAGTGATAAACGACCGGTCTTGGGGCAACCCGTTGCGCTGCAAAATTTTTGCGCTGCTTGTGCAGAGGACTTCTGCGTCAGCAATAGCTGCGCGAGCAAGAGGCGGGTTCGTTCGCACACCGGACATCGGTGCAATCCGCGGCGAACGACTGCTTCGAGCCCAGAGCGGACCCGGAAGCAGCGATCAGGTTGACAACCCTCTGAACCAACTAGCGTGCATTGGCTTCCTGATCCAGAAGCATAGGGGTGCCGTCGAGAAGAGCATAATCATTTGGTTTCAACCATTGATCGATTGTCTTCACAATTCGCGCATCACCACTGATGCAGGCCGGGACGCCGAGCTCCACCGGGCATCCCGCCTTGCCCTTCGAGATCCTGCGCGTGTGCGGCTCGAAGATCGAGAACACCTTCTCGTCATGGGGGATCGTCTCGCCCCTGAGCAGGCGGCGGTCGACCTGGTCGATCTGGCGCCTGGCATGCGACAGGAAGCCCTCGATCTCCTCGATCGTCCACGCCGAGGCGCCGTTCGCGGCGAGCGCGGGCAGGCTTCCCTCGACGCGCAGCACGAGATCCCGGCAGCGACCGAGATATTCCTCCACACGCTCCGGGCTGGCGCGCCGGGTCGACCGGACCGTGTTGAAGAGCTTCCGAACCGACTTCAGCAGATGCTTCCACTGGCGCCAGCCGGGAACGTCGTTCTCCGTCGCCGCGCGGCCCGTCGCGCGGATCAGGCAGCGCATCGCGTCCCACAGGAGGCTGACGTCCGTGGGATAGTGGACGTCGGTCTCGGCCACGAAGGAGTCAACGCGCCCGCGCAAGGGCGCGCCAGGCTTTTTTCCCGCGACCGCATGGCCGCTCTCCACGATCAGCCTGTTGACCTCGACCAGGAGCTTCGGGTTCAGGAGGCTCACGTTGTCCACCAGCGTCTGGTACTTGTAGCGGTGCTTGTCCCACACGTCCGCATGGCCAAGGAACCGGCGCAGCGTCTTGTGCTCGTTCGCCAGCTCGTGGATGCGGTCGAAGTCGCAGCCCAGCCCCTGCTTGACCACCCCCATAACAAGGATCCGCCACATCTCCATGCCCGGACGCCCGACCGTTCGGTCCACGCCGGGAAGCATGTGCTCCTCCATGAGCGCGAACAGCCGTTCGCGGAAATCCTTGTCGGAGTAGAGATGCTGGAGCCCGATGAGCAGCGCGGGGATGTCGTCCCTGGACCTGAGGTCCAGCTCGATGCTCTCGATGCCGACCTCGCCGAGTTCCGGCTGCGGATCGTGTGTCTTTCTCATGCCTGTCTCCCGAAGAACGGCGGATTTCGGCCCGAACCGCGCCGGAACGGCCCGAGACCGGCACTTCCGGAGGAATCTTCGGTTCGGAAACCGCCAGGTTCATCAAATGGAGTCAACGGGTTGGGGGTTTTCTGGCAAGCACTATTTACAAACTAGAGCGCTGAATGGACATTACGTCCACTCACTTCCGGTTCAGGTGCCACGGAGCGACGAGACGTTGTGGATAAAAACCTACCACGTGAGATTCGATTCAGTCCGCTTCTGAGTTTCCGGAGCTCTGCAGTGAGGGCAGTTACTGAAGCCCCTTTGGCGCCAGATCACCGATCACGGCTTCCCCCGGCTGTGGGATGCGCTGCCGCTCGGTTTTGGCGGTCGCTGGCAGTGGTGTGTCGAAGGCGTAGTCGGGGTCTGAATTTTGGCGTTCCCAAGTGTTCAGCATTTCTTTCCAGGCCCCGATAAGACTTCGCGGTTCGGGCATGTCGTGTTTGATCTCTTCCGCCAGTGCCGGCAGGTTGTAGCAGGGGACACCGGCATACATGTGATGCTCGGTGTGCCAGTTCATATGCCAGTAGAGGAACTCGACGAATTTCGGCAAACGGATGCTGCGCGTGTTCTTGCGGAAATCCGTCGTCGCTTCCGTCAGGCCGCAATGCTGCGTCAGCCCGACAGCATAGCTGAGCCAATTGGCGATAAAGCTCGGGATGGTGATGATCAGCGGCAGAATCCAGAAGCCCGTGGCGATGGCAACCAACAGGACCGCGCCATGAAACGCGAGTTGGATGCGTGACCACAGGATAGAGATTCTATGCTGCTCGGGTTGGTCCTCATGCAGTGCCGCGAGCCACTCGTTTGCGGGAATGTCCGTCGAAGGAAGCCTGCCCATCGCATCCAGAACGGTGATCCAGACCGCCGAAAGAACGCCACCTTTGCCAAACGTGCGTCCTGGCTGGGTCAGAAGGTTGACGGTGAACATCTGCAACAGGAATGTCCGGCCGACATTCGGATGGATCGGCAGCAGGACTTCGCGGTCGCCTTCAGGGTGCAGTGTGTAGCGGTGGTGATATGTATGGCTGGATGCATAGTCGAACGGGTTCCACCAGCTGATCAGGCTGAACAGGTAAAGGAAGACCGCATTGAGTCGCTTGGTTTCGAAAACCGTTCCGTGTCCGAGTTCGTGCACCGCAGTGCCACGGAAGAACGACGCAATGGTCCCGTGGGCGAACAGTGCAAGAAGAAACGGGATCCATAAGCCCTGCGCCCAGGTCACGAAGACAGCGGCCCCGGTCAGGCAGAAGAGCCCGAAATGTCCGCCGGCCTGTATCCAGCCTTGCCGATCGCTGCGTCTAGACAATTCCCGAAACCGCGTTGGCGGCATCTTTGAGCGATACCATTGCGGTTTCAGAGTGTCCCGAACTTCAGAAAGCGGTCGATACGGCATGCTTCATCGTCCAGTATGGTTGAATGCAAAGAGTGTGTCGCCCCATTGCTGGGTTTGCAAGATCGTAAGGGTACCGCGGGTAATTGGAGAGAATGGCTCACTTGACGGTTCCACAGGTTCGCTCCCAAACCGTGCACCAGTCCGTCCAGGTGTCAGCATAATGGCGTTCAAATCTGTCTTGCCTCACAGCTGGCATCAATCGGCGGCGACCATACCCATCAACCACTCCTGCAGCGCTTGCGCGTCCGTAGAGCGAAGAGCGTCAGGGGGAATAGCCAGGTGATAGCCATAGTCGGAAAGCTCCACGTCCGAGATGCGAACGAGTTCTCCAGAATCGAGTTCTTTGGCAACCAGGCGATCATTGATTGCAATCCCTTGCCCATCAATGACCGCCTGAACGCGGACATTTGGATCGGGGATGGTCAATGCGCCTCCCCTCGCAACCTGCGGGACGCCCGCTTCAGCCAGCCATTCTCCCCAAGCCGTACTTCCGTCACGGTCATCAAGAAGCGTTACCTCCTGTACCGTTTTCTCAAGCCCATGTTCCTGAACGCGTTCTGCAATGGCAGGTGAGGCGACCGGGAAGGCTGGGCATGGGAACAGTTCCTTGCACATCATGTCGGTCCAGGAACCGTCTCCCCAACGAATAGCGATATCGACGCCTTCAGTTTCGAAGCCGAAGAAATTCGTCATGGGCTGGATGCGCAGGCGGATACTTGGGTTCCTGCTTGTAAACTCCATGAGCCGCGAGGACAGCCACCGCGATGCGAAATAAGTTGACACACCAAGGGTAAGCGACCTTTCCCGGTCCTGACGCAAGGCAGCAATCTGACGATCCATCGAGTCAAAGGCTGAACGGGCGACATGAAGCATTTCCAGGCCCTTCTGGGTCAGTTGCATGCCACGCGGCCTGCGTTGAAAGAGGCTGAACCTCAGTTCGGCTTCCAGCGTCTTGATTTGATGGCTTACCGCCCCTTTCGTCAGCGACAGTTCATCCGCAGCGCCAGAAACTGTTCCCCGTCTGGCGACCACACAGAATGTCCTGAGTCCTTCGTAGTGCTTGAAACGCATGGGCTGCGTTTATTTTCTTTGAACCGTTAGTCAAGGAAAATTCGATATTCCGGCGACTTAAGGTTGCGTAGAATTCACCCATGACCGAGAGTTCTCTGGACACCAACGCAGGTGCTGGGACGATGCCAGCGCCCTTCCGGCCTCACCGGAAACGCCGGTCGGCAGGGCGGCAAGGACAACCAGCGGCAATCGCTGCTCCGGCGCCATGCTTCAAAAGAACGATTCCCTTCTACGAAATGCTGTCCGAAGACGCCCTTCGAGACATCGAAGCCCAGGCAGACTGGATTTTGCACGAGATCGGCGTGGAGTTTCGCGGAGACGACACGGCATTGGCGTTGTTCAAGGAGGCTGGCGCGTCTGTCTCAGGCAATCGGGTCAGGTTCGACCCCGGGCATGTGCGGCAGTTGTGCTCGTCTGCACCCTCACAGTTTGTGCTGCATGGCCGCGATCCGGATCACAGCGTGGTTCTCGGCGGAGACCATGTCGTCCTCATGCCTGGCTATGGATCGCCGTTCGTTACTGATCTCGACCAGGGGCGGCGCTACGCAACGTTGGAAGATTTCAAAAACCTCGTTCGCATGGCCTATGTTTCGCCGAAGCTGCATCACTCCGGCGGGACCGTCTGCGAACCTGTCGATGTTCCGGTCAACAAGCGGCATCTGGATATGGTCCTTGCCCATCTGACGCTCTCGAAAAAGCCGTTCATGGGTGGCGTTACGGCTCCTGATCGGGCGAGAGATTCCATTGAAATGGCTGGCATTGTCCATGGAAAGGACTTTCTGTCCGAAAACGCCGTGGTGCAGGCCAACATCAACGTCAATTCGCCACTCGTCTATGATGGCGTCATGTCGGCCGCCCTTCGCGTCTATGCGGAAGCCAATCAATGCGTCGCCGTTTCCCCAGCGATCTTCGGCGGTGCGATGGGGCCGCTGACACCAGCAGCGGTTGCCGCTCAGACGCTTGCTGAGGGCATGGTCGGCATCGCGTTGGTCCAATTGGTGAAACCAGGTTGCCCCTGTGTTCTGGGGAGCTTCCATTCGACCATGAACCTGAAATCCGGCGCTCTGACGTTTGGCTCGCCCGAGGCGAACCTGGTGACTTTTGCTCTTGGGCAATTGGGACGGCGGTTGGGCGTCCCCATCCGCTCCGGCGGAGGTCAGATCACCGCCAGCAACTCGGCAGATGGCCAGGCCATGCAGGACAGCACAAGTGCCATGTGGGCCACATTGATGTCCGGGACGCATCAGGTCTGGCACGCGGCAGGCTGGCTGGAGGGTGGCCTTACAATGTCTTACGAAAAATTCGTCATGGATGTCGATCATTGCGGGGCCATGCTGCGGATGCTTGGCGGCTTTGCGACTGATGCCGAAGCCATGGGCCACGACGCATACTTGGAGGCAGGGGTCGGCGCGAACTTTCTGTCCACCACGCACACCCTGCGGCACTTCCGGACGGCAAACTACCAGCCCGACATACCCGAAGGCGGGCCCTTCGAGACCTGGGTAGAAAACGGATCGCTGACAGCTGAGCAAAAGGCAAACAGCCGTTGGAAGCAGATGCTGGAAGCATATGAGAAACCGGCGATGGACGAGGGGGTTGAGGAAGCCCTGACCGCATTTGTCGCCAAACGCAAAGCCGAGACGCAGGATGCTTGGTACTGACCGACAGGGAGAATGACATGACAGAAGAACTCAGCCGCACCTCGGCACTGGCTGGCCGTCACAGGGCATTGGGATCCGGCTTGGAAGACTGGAACGGGATGGGCACGGCCTGGACCTATGACACCGACCCGAATGATGAACATGATGCGGTGCGCGAACGGGCGGGCATGTTCGACATGTCGCCTTTGAAAAAGGTTTTCGTGCGCGGTTCAGATGCCATGGCGGTGCTTGATCACCTGACCACCCGTGACATGAGCCGGATCAAACCTGGCCAAGCGGCATACCTGTCGGTTCTGACCGAAGACGGCACGATGGCTGATGATGCGATTGTCTCCAACAACGGCAGCAACGAGTGGATGATCGTCCATGGGTCGGGTGACACAATGACCCTATTGGAGGCTTCGGCATCAGGCAGGGACGTGACTGTAGAGTTTACTGACGATCTGCATGACATTTCGGTTCAGGGACCGGAGGCCTTGAACATCCTAAATGCGAATTGCTCCATTGATCTGACGGATATGGCCTATTTCCACCATGCGGAGGCGGAGCTGTTCGGCCATCCTTGCCGGATATCCCGAACAGGGTATTCGGGGGAGCGTGGATATGAGGTCTTTGCCGCCGCTGCGCATGCCGTCGATATCTGGGACAAACTGGCGGAAGCTGATGTGATGCCCTGTTCCTTCACCGCTTTGGACAAGGTTCGGATCGAGGCCGGGCTATTGTTCTACGGTTACGACATGACCACGGACAACACGCCCTGGGAAGTCGGGCTGGGGTTTACCATCAGCAGGTCCAAGGGCGATTTCAGAGGCAAAGCCGCGCTGATGGCGGCGGAGGCAACGCCAAGAGTCAGGAACGTCGGCCTCGATATCGATCACTCCGATATGGTGGAGGGCGGCGAAACGCTTTCTCTTGATGGTGTGGAGATCGGTGTCGTGAACAGCCCGGCCTATTCCCACCGGCTTGGCAAGTCGCTGGCATTGGCACATATCGGTCCAGGGATCGCAGAGGGTACAGTGCTGGATTTGAAGAGCGACGGCATAGACACCAAGGCGACGGTCATTGCCATGCCGGTCTACGATCCCCAGAAAACGAAAACACACGCCTGAGGTTGAAGCCAAATTTTATTGGGAGGCAGCTACATGCGCACCTCCCAATGACTGTCACGCAACGAAAAAACGACGCCGTCCCGTGGCCTCCCCGTCAGGAGGGTCAATCAATTAGAGCGTCCATTCTCTGACCAGCTCGCTCATGGTGAATCGGAAGCGTTCTGCCATACAACTGCTCGGCACGCTCCACGCTGCCCACCATTCCGGGCTCTTCGACATAAGAAAAGATCGCAACATAGCGCGGCGTTGGACCCTCTAGCGGCGCGACCCGATGCAGCGAATACCGTCCTTTGAACAACTGCAGGTCGCCCGGTTCAAGCTTCAGCGAAATAACCCTGTCCGAGGTTCCATCCAGAACTTTCGACACCTCGTCGAAATGCTCGTCCCCGCTGTCACGGATCATAGGTGCGTATTCGAAAGCGCCGCCTCGGTCTGCGTTCTGGAGCGCCAATGTGACGGTGAAGTTGTTGGTGTCGAAGTGCCAGGGAAATCCGTTTCCTTCTTCTGCCGCGTTCACGATCACATCGGCCAAGGGATCTGCGTATCGAAAAAAACGGTCTTCAGGCTCGTGCAGGCATTCGCGAATGAAAGCGTCGAAACCCTCGCTGTCGAACACAGTCCGTAACGCTCCGTCGGAACGGAAGCTGTCGGCCGGGATGAACGCATTGGATCGGTCAAAAAACCTCCGCCTGGGATCGTCTGTCGGCAAACTGGGATCATCGGCAGTGAAGTATGCGTTGGTGCGCGAATAGCTGCGATGCCCTTTGTCAGCTACCCCATCAGCTTCGGCGACCGCGGCGGCAACTCCGGC
>JAJEAY010000149.1 GCA_022824145.1 Rhodobacter sp.
CCTTCCGCCTGCGGCATCCTGCCGCACCCAAGGGCCGGAATCCAGCCGCAGACCCGTCAAGGCCCGCTCCTGAGTCGCCGGACCGCTCCGCTGAAGCGCCGCGGCCACCGGAACGGGAATAATTTTGCAAGAGGCTCTTGAATCAGGAAATTCGGCGAATCGATGTCGGAGTCCGTGCGCTTGAGGTAATGGAAAGCGCTGATGGGCCAGCAGTATTGTTCCGACATGACAATCTTGCCTTTCCGATGCACTACACATCAGAGAGCCACGGAACCCGGCAGTTCCTGAAGCTTTTTCCACTGATTGACAACTCTCTGACAACCGGCAGCATCGCGGTAATCGACGAATTGGATGCTGCAATTCACTCGATGCTTCTGCCCGAGATCATCAGCTGGTACTATGATCCGGTTCGCAATCGTAATGGCGCTCAGCTCTGGATGTCCTGCCACAACGTTTCACTGCTGGATTACCTTTCGAAGGATGAAATCTTGCTTTGCGAAAAGAACCACAACGGAGCAACCGAGCTTTACACGCTGAACGACATCAAGGGTGTTCGGAGGGACGAAAACTACTATCGAAAGTACCTTGGCGGGGCCTACGGGGCCGTGCCGCGATTCGGTTGATGGCGCGACGCCGTGCGCATCGGCCGCAGCGCCGACGCATTTTCGTAGGCTGCGAAGGTGCAAGCGAGGTCGGATACGTGGCGTTCATCCGACTGCTTGCGGAGGAAGCCGGTCTTCAGGTTCATCTCGGCATTCACGATTGTCGCGGTGGAGATCCATTGGCGATCATTGAGACGGCTATCCGCGTACACGATTCACGCAGGACAAAGTTTGGCGCCTATGCCGCTCGGTCAGTCTTTCTGGACGCTGACCGGCACGGACACCACTCGGCAAGGGCAGATCGTGCCAAACAGTTAGTGAAGGAAAACGGGTTCGGTGCGATCTGGTCCACTCCTGTTCTGGAAGCTTTGCTGCTTAAGCACTTTTCCGGATCTGAACTCCTGCGGACCTCAACGCCGGATTTGGCTCTCGAAGCACTTCTCAGTCGCTGGCCGGAATATCGCAAAGGCATGGCAGCATTGGAGCTTCGTGACAGGTTGGACGGCGCCGCAGTTGCAGGTGCAGCCAGGTTTGAGCCTGCATTGCGGGCCTTTCTGGATTCAATCAAGCCCGAATTCCTTCATGTGCGACGAAAACCAGGATGACGGGCTGACAGCACAGGACAGCCGGGGGCTGGATATCCGTTACGGTGGAATCTGAATATTCCGGAGTCTATTGCTTCAGGCCCAGCGGCAACACCTGTCCGCTGACAGCCGCCAGCAACGACGCGAACTGAAACGTCGGGCGGCGTCGCTGAAGGGAATACCACGCCTGCCGCTGCCACGTCGCCGAAAGCATCGCTCCCGGTATCGCGGGCAAAGCCTCATTCGACTGAGTCTCCTCACACCGACCGGCACAGCGCCGATGACACCTTCCCGTTCCGCAGAAACGGGAGTCTCGAAGATTCCGTAAGGTGTGGAAAAGAGAACTCCGGAAACCGCAGCAAGTGACCTCAAACGGATGAATCCAAACACAGACGACCGCAAACAGTCAGGTCTCCTGCCCGGATACTCCGCGCACAAGGCGGCGACGTCGGAAGGACAGGAACGAAAAACAGCGGAAGATCCTCTTTGGCCGGTTGACCTGAATGCCGCAAGCTGTTCCATTGCCGCCAAAGCCTGAATGCCCAGGCCAGCCATTAGGGGGGAAACGTGCCGCAAATAACCGGTCAGGAAGCTGAACTCACTTCCATTCCGGCGCTGCTGGCGCGCAACGCCCGTGAGTTTGGCGCGAAGCCAGCGTATCGCGAGAAGGAGTTCGGGATCTGGCAGACATGGACCTGGAGCGAAGCTACGGACCAGATCCGCGCGATCGCGCTGGGATTCCTCAATCTTGGAGTCGAGCGTGGCGACCATATCGCGGTTATCGGCCGTAACCGTCCCGCGCATTACATGGCAATGGTGGCGGCACAGATGGTGCGCGCAGTGCCGGTTCCACTCTATCAGGACGCGGTCGCGGACGAGATGGCGTACGTGCTGGACCACAGTGGCGCCCGGCTGGTGGTCTGCGGCGACCAGGAACAGGTGGACAAGGTCATCGAGATACAGGAGCGGATCCGCCACATCGAGCATGTGATCTACAACGACAGACGCGGAATGCGGAAGTATGACCATTCGCGTCTGAACGCGCTGGCTGACATAGTCGCAGAGGGCCGCGCAAGCCATCACCGATTCGATGATGAACTTGACAGACGGGTTTCGGAACTGGCTCCGGACGACACCTGCGTGATGCTCTATACGTCTGGCACGACAGGAAGACCCAAAGGGGTTGTACTGTCGAACCGCAACATCATCGAGGCATCGAAATCCTCTTCAAGTTTCGACAGCCTGCGGAAGGGAGAGGAGATCCTTGCCTACCTGCCGATGGCGTGGGTCGGGGACTTCATTTTCTCCGTGGGCCAGGCGTACTGGAACGGGTTCTGCGTCAACTGTCCCGAGCGTGCCGGAACGATGCACGAAAACCTGCACGAAATCGGGCCGACCTACTTTTTCGCGCCGCCGAGATACTTCGAGGAACGAATCACAGCCATGACAATTCGCATGGAGGATGCGGGACGCCTGAAGCGATGGCTCTACAGATCCTTCATGGCCTTCGCCAGGGAAACAGGCCCCAAGCTTCTGGACGGAAAGGCGGTTGGGACATGGGACCGGATCAGGTACTGGCTGGGCGACGTGCTCGTCTACGGTCCGATCCGCAGTCGTGAGGGCATGTCAAACGTGCGGGTCGCCTATACAGCAGGCGAGGCGATCGGGCCTGAGATTTTCGAGTTCTGGCGGTCATTGGGAATCAATCTCAAGCAGCTCTATGGCCAGACTGAAGCGAGCGTGTTCATCACCCAGCAGCCTGACAATGAAGTACGCGCTGACACGGTCGGCGTTCCGTCGCCCGGTGTCGAAATCAGGATCGATGAAAGCGGCGAAGTGCTATACCGCTCGCCAGGCACGTTCGTCGAGTATTTCAGGAACCCGGAATCGACCTCCCAGACCAAGGACTCCGATGGCTGGGTCGCCACCGGCGACGCCGGCTTCATCGAGGAATCCACTGGCCATTTACGCATTATCGACAGGGCGAAGGATGTGGCCCGGATGTCCGGCGGCGAGCTTTTCGCGCCGAAATACGTCGAAAACAAACTCAAGTTCTACCCAAACATTCTGGAAGCCGTCGTATTCGGCGCGGCGCGGGACCGATGCTGCGCTTTCGTCAACATCGATCTCACCGCCGTCGGAAGCTGGGCGGAACGCAACGGCATCGCCTACGCCTCATATCAGGAACTTGCGGGCAACCCCGAGGTCTATGCAATGGTGCAAAGCCACATCGAGGAGGTGAACCGCACAATCGCCCAGGACGAGATGCTGTCGGGCTGCCAGATCCACCGGTTCCTGATTCTGCATAAAGAACTCGACGCAGACGACGGAGAACTCACCCGGACCAGAAAGGTACGCCGCGCCGTTATCGGCGAAAAATACCACGACCTCGTAGATGCGCTCTATGATGGGTCCAGTGAAATCCACACGGAAACCGAGGTTACCTATGAAGACGGACGCAAGGGCAGCATATCCGCCACTCTGGAAATACGCGATGCGGCCGTTGTCAGCGAGACCCAACGGAAAGCGGCAGCGTGACACCGTGACCGCGATGCGCATACCTTCCGGCAGGATGGAATTTGGATTCCGCTTCGACGCATCAGTGCCGGGAGAAAGAGGCACCTTCGATGTCTGATGCCAACGGAAGCTATATGACGGCTGATGGCCGAACCATTGGCGGGCCGTTGATGGAAATGAAGGAAATCACCCTTCGCTTCGGCGGCATCACTGCAATCGAAGGGCTGTCCTTCAACATCCGCGAAGGTGAAATACGCGCGATCATCGGCCCGAACGGGGCGGGCAAGTCGTCGATGCTAAACGTAATTTCCGGGTTCTACCATCCGCAGGAAGGCGAGGTCTGGTTTCGGGGGCAGTTGCGCCCTTCCCTCAAGCCATATCAGGTCGCGCGGCACGGCATTGCCCGGACATTCCAGAACATCGCTCTGTTCGAGGGCATGTCGGTTCTCGACAACATCATGACCGGGCGACTGACGCATATGCGCGTCGGCATGGCCGCACAGGCGCTGTGGTATGGGAAGGCGGATCGGGAGGAGTTCCTGAACCGTGAAAAGGTCGAGAAGATCATCGATTTCCTCGAAATCCAGCATATTCGGAAGACTCTGGTGGGTCGGCTGCCCTACGGCCTGAAAAAGCGTGTGGAGCTCGCCCGCGCGCTGGCCGCCGAGCCGAAGCTTCTGCTGCTGGATGAACCCACCGCAGGAATGAACGTCGAGGAGAAGGAGGACATGAGCCGGTTCATCCTTGACGTGAATGACGAATTCGGCACGACGATCGCTCTCATTGAGCATGACATGGGCGTTGTCATGGACCTCTCCGACAGGGTTATGGTGATGGACTACGGCAGGAAAATCGGGGACGGCACGCCGGATGAGGTGCGCGGCAACAAAGAAGTGATCGACGCTTATCTGGGAGTCGCCCATGACTGAACCGAATTCCTGCGGGCGTCGGGCCCGAAAATCCAGACCTGGGATGAGATGATGCCTCAACAGCTTCTGTTTGCGATTGAAGTGACTCTGAACGGTCTGATGGCCGGTGTCCTCTATGCACTTGTGGCGCTGGGATTCGTCCTGATCTACAAGGCTTCCGGAATATTCAACTACGCCCAGGGCGTCATGGCGCTCTTCGCGGCGCTGACACTTGTTGGCATCATGAACGGCGAAGTGCCCTTCGGGCATCTGATCAACGCCGCGCTCGGGACCAACGTGCACCATTTCGGCTGGCACGTTCCGGCAATTCCGGCCATTGCGTTGACGATCGGCGTCATGGTGGCCTTCGCTTGGGCGGTCAACCACTTGGTGCTCCGGCATCTTGTGAACCAGGAACCCATCATCCTGTTCATGGCATCCATCGGTCTTGCCTATTTCCTGGAAGGCTTCGGCGATCTGATGTGGGGCAGCGACATCAAGAGGCTCGACGTCGGAATCCCGCAGGGCATCAACCTCTGGATAGATACCGTAACATTCGAGCGTTTCGGATACGGTTTCTTCATCGACAATCTTGACCTTGTGGCGACGCTGATAGCGGCGCTGCTATTGACCGGTCTCGTCCTGTTTTCGCAATACACCAAGCAGGGACGGGCGCTTCGGGCGGTTGCGGACGACCATCAGGCGGCGCTCTCGGTCGGCATCTCGCTGAAGTTCATCTGGGTGCTCGTCTGGTCGGTGGCCGGATTCGTGGCTCTTGTCGCCGGAATAATGTGGGGCGCGAAGTCAGGCGTTCAGTTCTCGCTGTCACTTATCGCGCTGAAGGCGCTACCGGTCCTTATGCTCGGCGGGTTCACCTCGATCCATGGGGCGATCGTCGGCGGCCTGATCATCGGAGTCGGCGAAAAACTCTTTGAATTCGCGGTCGGTCCCCTTATCGGCGGCGCGACCGAGAACTGGTTCGCCTACGTGCTTGCGCTTGTCTTCCTGGTGTTCCGCCCCCAAGGCCTGTTCGGCGAAAAACTGATCGAGAGAGTGTGAGCCATGGCGAGACGCTCCATCAGCCGCATGGCATTGCTACAAGCGGAATCCGGTTCCGTTCTGGGAAAACACAGGCCTGGTTCAATCGCGCGGCATTTCTGCGGACGGTGCGGCGAACTTAGGGAGACCGGATAAATGCTCTACCGCGAGGCGGGTGATTTCAAGACGACCTATGCCGAAGACGCGCAGACCTTTCCGATCGCGTTTGACCGTTACCGCTATTACGTTGTGCTTGCGGTTGCGTTCCTGGTCATTCCGTTTGCCATCAACGACTACTGGGCGAACGCCATCCTGCTGCCCTTCCTGATCTATTCCATCGCCGCGATCGGTCTGAACCTGCTGACAGGCTACTGCGGCCAGGTGTCTCTCGGCACAGGAGGCTTCATGGCCGTTGGCGCCTATGCCTGCTACAAGTTCATGACCGGCCTGGACATTTGGCTGATGGGCGCCGATGGGGAATGGGTGCGGTACGCGCTTCCGCCGATCAACATCTTTTTTTCGGTGATCCTGGCAGGATTCGTGACTGCGTTTGTCGGCGCCCTGTTCGGTCTCCCGTCACTCCGGATCAAGGGATTCTACCTCGCCGTGGCGACGCTTGCGGCGCAGTTCTTTCTTGTCTGGGTCTTCAACAAATGGGAATGGACCTATAATTACTCGGCATCAGGCCAGATCAACGCCCCGACCCGCGGCATGTTCGGAATCGACGTCGCCGGACCGGCGGCTCCGGCATGGTCGGCATATCTGTTCTGCCTTGTTTTCGTTGTGGGCGCAGCCTGGCTGGCACGGAACCTGACGCGCGGATCCTTCGGGAGAAAATGGATGGCGATCCGTGACATGGACATTGCCGCGGAAATCATCGGTGTGAACCCGCTGGCAGCGAAGCTGTCCGCATTCGCGGTCTCGTCGTTTCTCGTCGGAGTGTCGGGCGCCCTGTTTTTCAGCGTCTATCTGGGTGCGGTCGAAGTGGGAGAGGTATTTGGCATCCAGAAGTCGTTTCTTGTGCTGTTCATGATCATAATCGGCGGGTTGGGATCCATATTCGGCAGTTTCGCCGGCGCGGCCTTTCTCGTGCTTGGGCCGGTGTTCCTGAAGAACCTTCTGGTCGGTGCGCTTGGCTGGCCTACGGATGTTGCCGCGCACATCGAGTTCATCCTGATCGGCTCCCTGATCGTGATTTTCCTTGTTGCGGAGCCTCACGGTCTTGCGCAGCTGTGGCGTGTGGCGAAAGAGAAACTGAGACTCTGGCCATTCCCCTACTGAATTTCCGGATCTGAGGCAGGAAGCGCGGGCAGCACGGCTGCGACTTTCTTGCTCATCGCACGCGACGGGGGCTTGCGCTCCTGACCCTGCTGCTGCGATATTCGTTCGGAGCATCAGGAGGAACCGATGTCCGCTCGGATTCATCAGCCTGCTAGGTCCGCAATGACCTCCGGCACTGCAGGAACCCGGAAGTGGGTTCTTGAGTTCACCGCCGATTCTGCTCATGAGCTGGATCCCCTGATGGGGTGGACCGGCTCCGCGGACACGCAGCCGCAGGTTCGGCTGACCTTCGACAGCCGAGAGGCGGCCAAGGCCTACGCCAGTGCCAGAGGCATCGACGCGGTCGTGAGCGATCCGAAGCATCGCAGGCCAGGCATCCGCCCACGCGGTTACGGCGAGAACTTTGCGACGGACCGGCGCATGGCCTGGACACACTAATGCCTTGATGGCCCCTTAGCTCAACTGGATAGAGCGGCTGACTTCTAATCAGCAGGTTGAGGGTTCGAGTCCTTCAGGGGTCGCCAATAACATCAAAGGCTTAGGAGCGAGTCGGGCAGATCGCTTAGGTGCCTGTGTCAGCAGTTTGTCAGTGGATCGCCGGAAAAGATAGGGTCGGTTCCATGCCGGCCGGACGGAATCCTCTCACGGCGCCGTCCTTCCGGCTTCCGGGCGGCGCTCCATAGCCCCGCCCACGCTGCACTTGCCGGTGATGCCATGTCCGGTCTCCGTTACCGCAGGGACCGGCGCGGCGACCGGAAGGATGGCCCTTTTCCCGCATCCAGCACGGTCGGCATCGGCCATTTCCATCGCGGGCTTCAGTTGCCCTTTGCCCGCCGGAGACCCCGGCTTTCGGGGCGGCTGCGCCGGGCCTGTGTCCTGATGCGTCCTGTCCTGTCCGGCTGCACCCAGCCGTACGGGCAGGCGGGATTCGGCCATGCAGAGCGACATGCAGCGGGCTGCGGCAAGATCTCGAAAAAGCAATGGAAACAAATGGTTGAAAGGGGTGGCCCGTCACTGCCGGAGGAGTTCCGCGCCGTCAAACGAAAGTCCGCGCGGGGACCGGAATCCGACGCCGTGCCTTATTCGGACCAGCGCTCGGAAAGGGTCGAAAGGCGCATAATCGCGTTTATGTGATGCCTTGTCCCCGGGCGCGGGAACACAACAGCAACATTTAGGGAACGAAACCATGAGAAAACTACTGCTCACGACAACGGCGCTCGCCGTTACGGCCGGTGCCGCGGCCGCCGACGTGACCCTCAGCGGCGCTGCCGAGATGGGCGTCGCGGGGTCCAAGGACGACAGCGTGCGCTTCCACACGGACATCCAGGCCACGCTCAAGATGTCGGGCGAGACCGACGGAGGCCTGACCTTCGGAACCGCGATCGACCTCAGCGAGGTTGACGGCGACGGCAACGCCGCGACGGGCGACGACGACGACGACGGCGGCATCACGATCACCCTGGGCGGGCCGTTCGGCACCCTGACGCTGGGCGACACGGACGGCGGCTTCGACTGGGCGATGCAGGAGGTCGGCATCGGCGGCTCGCTTCGCGACGACCACGAGCACGGCGGCTACAACGGCAACGGCGGCCTCGACGGCATGCATGACGGCCAGATCCTGAGCTACACCAACACCGTCGGCGCCTTCGGCTTCGCGGTGTCGTTCGAGCTCGACGACGACACGGACGGCGCGCCGGGCAAGTCGGACGGCGGCAAGGGGGACACGGTCCTCGGCCTGGGAACCAAATACACCATGGCGATGCCCGACGGCGGAAGCGTCACGGTCGGACTCGGATACCAGAAGGGGGCGACGCACGGCAACGTCAATGGACTGGGGATAGACAACGCCGCAGTGGAGTTTGCGGCCGAACAGGATCAATCCACCATCATCGCCATGACCGACGACAATGTCACCGCCGTCGGCGGCAGCGTCGGATTCTCCTCGGCCAACGGGATTCAGGCGATCCTGAACTATTCCAGGAAAGATCACGAGGCGACCGGTATGACCCACGTTGGTGCTGGTGGTACGGCTACCAACGCGCGCAAGGACGTCGAGATCTCGCATGTCGGCCTCGGCGTGGGCTACACCTTCGGCCAGACCACCATCGGCGCCAACTGGGGCAGCATGGACACCGAGACAAGGTACGACCCGAACACCGAAGCTGGCACCAACACGGACCACCGGATGCTCACCGAGGACACGACGGGTGTCGGCCTCAGCGTGACCCATGACCTGGGCGGCGGCGCCAGCCTGCAGTTCGGCGTAGGCAGCTCCGAGACCGACACCGTCTTCTCCGGCGGCACAGTTGGGGACACTGATACGGCAGACGCGGGTGAGGGCACCACGAAGGCCAGCCAGTGGTCCTTCGGCCGGGCGTTCAGCTTCTGACGCGACCGAATCCATGATGCGGGGAAGGGCGGGCCGTGCGGCCCGCCCTTCCCGTTTCCGGCGGAAATCTCCGTCCGCCGCGGTTCGGGGCACGGAGGCAGCCGTATCTTTCCCAAGCTGCCGGCACCCTCGCTTACGCAGGCAGCCGCATCATTGAACGGAGGCGTGCGGGAACGGCCAAGTCTTCGGAGACCGGCCGGACGCTGCGCGGACGGCCTTCTGTTTCCCGCGCCATGTCGGCGCAGCCTGGCATGAAAGTGCCGGCGCTTCGGGAAACTGCCTTCGCGTCAGCGTCCTGCGCCGCCGGAAAACGCCCGCCTGAAAAAAGGGCCGCGGGACCGGCGATCGAATTGACATGAGAGCGTTCACGCTATGTCTGCCTGCATAATCCGAAAATCGGCACCGGCCACTTCCGCCAGGGCGGGAAGAGGCTTTCCCTGAAGGCGGAAGGGGCGGGCCCGCATGGCCCCGCCCCTCCGGATATCTCTTCACCGGCGGTTCCGGCTCTTCAGAAGCTGAACGCCAGACCGAAGGACCAGCTGCTGGCCTTTTTGGTTTCGGTGTTCCTGTCGCTGTCGGCGGTCGTATCGACGTCCGTGAAGGATGCGTCGGTCTCGGAACTGCCGACGCCGAACTGCAGGCTGGCTCCGCCGCCCAGGTCGTGGGTCACGCTGAGGCCGACACCCGTCGTGTCGTTGGTGAGCCTCCGCAGGCTGTTCCCGTCTGCATCTTCTGCTGCAGTGTTCGGATCGAACCTAGTCTCGGTGTCCATGCTGCCCCAGTTGACGCCGATGGTGGTCTGGCCGAAGGTGTAGCCCACTCCGAGACCGAGGTGCGAGACCTCGACGTCTTTTCTGGCGGTGATGTCGTTGTTGGCATCAGCACCGGTTGCCGCCGTCACACCAACGGCCTCGTGCTCCTTTCTGGAATAGTTCAGGATCGCCTGCATCCCGTTGGCCGAGGAGAACCCGACGCTGCCACCGATGGCGGTGACGTCGTCCTTGACGTTCCCGATGGTGTCAGCGTTCTGGGCTGCGAATGAAGCATCAGCGTAATAGTCAGCCGCTACCTTCCCGTAGGCCGGGGAAACGGATGCGGTGCTGAATGCGGCTCCGGCGGCATTGACTCCCCTGAACAGGAGGTTGTTCTGCGCCAGCCCGTTGAGCCGAGCGTGGTATTTCGCCCCCTTCTGATATCCGAGCCCGATCTTGACGCTTCCGCCGTCGGGCATCGCCATCTCGTAGGTGGTTCCCAAGCCGAGGACCGTGTCCCCCTTGCCGCCCGCCGACTCGCCCGGATTGCCGTCCGTGTCGTCGTCCAGTTCCAGGGAGACCGCGAAGCCGAAGGCGCCGACGGAGTGGTCGTAGCGCAGGATCTGGCCGTCGTGCATTCCGTCGAGGCCTGCGTTGCCGCTAAAGCCGCCGTGCTCGTGGTTGTCGCGCAGCGAGCCGCCGATGCCCACCTCCTGCATCGCCCAGTCGAAGCCCCCGTCCGTGTCGCCGAGGTTGAGGTTGCCGAACGGGCCCTTCAGGAATATCCCGATCCCGCCGTGGTGGTCGTCCTGCGACGTGGCTGCGTCAACAACGTGTCCGTCGGCGTTCTTGGGAGGTTTGGCGCCGTTGTCGTTGCTGACCTCGCTCAGGTCAACCGACGTGCCGAAGGTCAGGCCGCCGTCGGTCTCGCCCGACATGGTGAAGGTGACGTTGACGTCCGTGTGGAAGCGGGTGCTGTCGTCCTTGGACCCCGCGACGCCCATCTTGGCAGCGCCGCTGAGCGTCACCTCCGCGGCCGCGGCCCCGGCGGTGACGGCGAGCGCCGTTGTCGTGAGCAGTAGTTTTCTCATGAGTTCATTCCCTAAATGTTGCTGTTGTGTTGCCGCGTCCGGTCGCCGGGCAGCACATAAACGCGATTATGCGCCGCGGGCCGGATACGGCGGATCAAGTGCCGGAAATGGGGTCCGAAGATCCGTCCGCTAGTTGCAAATCGTGCGGAGTCGATTGGCGGCGCATTGGTAAGCGCAGTCAGGTCTGGCGAACGGCAGGGGGCCGAAGGAATCGCGAATTGCTACGGCGGATCAGCGCTTTACACAATTTCTCAGCAGTGCCGTTCAGGGAGAAAACAGCTTGCCCTGCGAAGTTCCGGGGCGGTGCTACTAGCCCGGTGTACCATCTGGTAACCGTTGGAAATTTGTGATGGGCGGAAACGGGTTACGATGCGCGAACTTGGCGAGCGCACCCCGAACTCG
>JAJEAY010000048.1 GCA_022824145.1 Rhodobacter sp.
TCCAACCTGCGGCGCAGCAACAGCCGAATCGTGGGTCTGGTGATACCTGATTTCGAGAATCCATTCTTTGCGGAACTTGTAGCCCGGCTTGAACTGCACGCAGAATCCTCCGGTTACCGAATCGTCGCCACGTCCAGCAGGGAGACGTCTGCGATCGAAGCCCGCGAGATTGACGAGCTGATCGGCTGGCGGGTGGCGGGGATACTTCTGATCCCGGCGCTTGGTTCCGACGCCGGCGAAATCATTCGCACAAACAGAACTCCGTTCGTCGTACTGGATCGGATCTTCGCAGATTCCGGGTTTGACGAAATCGGCGTCAACAACGCCGAAGCGACAGCGGATGCGATGCGCAGGTTAATCGCCCTCGGGCACCGACGAATTCTGGTCGCCTATCTCGACAACTGCATCGGCAATGTCGCCGAACGGCTGCAGGGCGCCAGACGGGCAGCGGGAAATTCTGGGGCTGAGCTAATCGTTGATTATGTTTCCACCGGCGGAACCGTGGCAAGTGCCCGCGATGCGATCGCCAGGCATCTCGATGCCAATCCCGAACCGACGGCAATCTTTACCCTTTTCAATACTGCCACACTTGCGGCATTCGGCCTTATTCACGAGCGCGGACTGGTCTTGGGCCGCAACATCGCTCTCGTAGGATTCGACGACAGCGCATGGATGTCCCATGTCCATCCACCTGTCGCAGCGATCGTGCAGCCCGTCGACGAAATCGCAAGTGTTGCCTGGAAGCGGCTCGCGGCGAAATTCGTCGGTGGAAACGAGCCCGCCGGCACTTCCCGGGTGGCGTGTCGGTTCGAACCACGTGGCACGATGGTGGCTGCGCTGGAAAAAATGGAAAAACCGGAACATGGCAAGGCGGCAGCGTGACCACGCCTGGCCAAACCACAGCAAGCGCCGCCAGAAGCGCATTTGGAACAGGACACGCAAAACAAGGAGAAGCAATATGCTGAAGAAACTCACCGTAACCGCGATCGTTGGACTGATCGCGCTCCCCGTCCACGCGGAGACCTATGGCGTCCTGATGAAGACTCTGGCGAACCCGTTCTGGGGGGCGATGGAGCTTGGAGTGCGCGAAGGTGCGGAAGCCGCTGGCGTTGACTACTACCTGCAGGCCGTGGAAAGCGACCAGGCCGCCGAACCTCAGCTGAACGTCTGCAACACCATGCTCGAGCGTCAGCCAGATGCCATGATAACGGCTGCCATCAACTCGACAATTCTGCTGCCCTGCCTGAAGCGCGCCAATGACATGGGGATTCCGGTCGTTGATCTCGACGGCAACCTTGACCATGCGATCGCGGCCGACGCTGGCGTCGAAATCGCGTTCTCGATCGGGTCCGATAACGTTGCAGCAGGAGCTCAGGGGGCCGAATGGCTGGTCAGCCAGCTCGGAGCTGACGCAGCAGGTCCTGTCCTGGTGATCGAAGGGCTTTCAGGCAACATCACCGGCCAGAAGCGTGCACAGGGCTTTGCTGGCAGGCTGGCCGAGCTGGCGCCGGGCCTTGAAGTCGTCGCTTCCCTTCCCGGTGACTGGGACCGCGGCAAAGCAGCCAACATCACCAATGACATCCTGACCTCCAATCCGGATCTGGTCGCCGTCTTTGCCGCAAACGACGGCATGGCGCTTGGTTCCGTGGAAACCGTTTACGCCGCCGGTCTCCAGGACCAGGTGACGGTGATCGGAGTCGACGGGAATTCCGATGCGGTCAAGTCCATCAAGGCCGGTCGCCTGAACGCCTCGGTAGCCCAGCTGCCCTACCTGGTAGGCAAGCAGGCCGTCGAGATGGTGAAGGCGCTGAAGGAAGGATCCCCTCCAGACGGAGACTGGATCTACGTACCGACGCTGGTCTTGACAAAGGATGTCCTTGAGTCCGGTTCTGAACCAATGCTTGAATACGTCAAGTGACGCAACCGTTCGGGCCAGCGTTCCAGCTGGCCCGGACACCCTCAGGGCCCGCTCCATGCTGAAATTCCTCGAACGGACCCATATTCGGGTCGAATCGCTTGCCGTTCTCGCAGGACTGGTTGTGATCATGGCCCTGTTCTCTCCCACAACCGGAAGCGGCGTCCGGGTCTTCCTCACCGCCAACAATTTCTTCAATATAATTCTCGCGACAGCGACGTTCGGAATCCTAGCGATCGGCGCGACCTTCGTAATCAGCGCGGCTGGCATCGACCTATCGCTCGGGTCAGTACTGGGACTGGCTTCGGTAACCGGTGCGGCGCTGGTCGTTACGCTCGAATGGCCATGGTATTTCGCGATTGTCGGAGCCCTTGGGGCTGGCGCGGCAGCTGGGGCCGTAAACGGATTCATCGTCACTCGCGGTCGGGTACCGGCATTCATCGTGACGCTGGGAATGCTCGGAATCGCTCGTGGCCTTGCGCTGATCATCTCCAGCGGACGCGGCATCTACGGGCTTCCTGACGAAGTGCTGTTCCTTGGCCAGGCGCGTCCATGGGGGGTTCCGACACCGGTGTTCATTCTTGCAGCGGTTGCTCTCGTCTCGCACTACATTCTGGCGCATACCCCCTTCGGCCATCACACGCTTGCCCTTGGCGACAACGAGAGCGCGGCCCGCGCCACGGGCGTCAATGTACGTCGGCAGCGGATGCTGCTCTACACGATTTCAGGACTGATGGCCGGCTTCGCAGGGCTGATCTTCACCGCCCGAGTCAACACCGGCGATCCAACCGCAGGCCTGAACTACGAGCTTCTTGCCATCACCGCTGCGATCATCGGAGGCACCAATCTCTTTGGAGGGCGCGGCTCGATTCTGGGAACGATGATCGGCGCCCTCATCATGGGCGTACTTCAGAACGGGCTGAATCTGATGGCGGTGCAGGCATATTACCAGCAGATGGCCATCGGAGCTGTACTCATTGCGGCCGTCTGGCTTGATCAGGTCCGAAGCAGAGGGAGGCAGTCGCATTGAGCATCCTTGAGCTTTCGGGAGTCGAGAAAAGCTTCGGTGCCGTGCAGGTGCTGCATGGCGTGGACCTTAAGGTCTCTTCCGGCGAAGTGGTCGGCCTCGTCGGCGACAACGGCGCCGGGAAATCAACCCTGATGAAGACGATCACCGGCGTCTATTCGATCGATCGGGGAAACGTAGTTTTCGACGGAAGGGATGTCACTGATTCCGAGCCAGGCGAGCGGCGCGATTTTGGCATCGAAATGATTTATCAGGATCTGGCGCTTGCGCCGCAGCAGGACGTCGCCAACAACATCTTTCTGGGCCGCGAACCGACAAAACGCCTGTTCGGGATATTCCCGTCCTTTGTTGACAAGTCCCGAATTGACGTGGAAGCGCGGCAGATGCTGGATCGGCTCGGCGTGCATGTTCCCGGAATTGACATTCCCGTGGGCATGCTTTCCGGCGGGCAGCAGCAGACAATTGCCATCGCCCGGGCTTTGACGTTCAGGCCGAAGCTCGTCATCATGGACGAACCGACGGCAGCTCTTGCGGTGCGAGAGGTCGAAAGCGTTCTGAAACTGATTCGGCAGATGAAAGAAGACGGCATAGCGACGATCCTCATCAGCCATAGGCTCAATGACATCTTCGAGTCGTGCGGGCGGATAGTAGTTCTGCGCCGAGGCAATGTGATCGCCGATGTCAACCGAAACGAGACCGACATGTCCGAGGTCGTCTCCTATATTGTCGGCGCACACGGATAGGAACCGGACATGCCAACACTCGGTCTGCACTCCCTTGCCTTCATGCCACTCTGGAACCCGACCGAGGCACGGCGCCTCCTGCCGGGCATACTTGAGCACGGAATCGGCGCGATCGAGACTCCGTTGCTCGACCCCGCCAGCTATGATTCCGCCGGAACGCGGGCACTGGCGGAAAACCACGGAATCGAGATCTATTGCTCCCTGGGACTGCCAGCGGAACTTGACGTGCTGCATCGAACGCAGGATGCGGCTGACTATCTGGAATTCGCCATAGGAGTTGCGCGGAAAGCGGGCGCCGGGCATCTCTCCGGCGTCACTTACGGAACGATCGGAAAAACCTCCGGTGCGCCCCCGACCATGGCGGAGCGAGACGCAGTCTGCCGACTGGTCGAGCGTGCCGCCCGAAAGGCCAGCGCCCTGAACATGCAGCTGGGCCTGGAGCCCTGCAACCGCTACGAGACCCATCTTCTGAACACGGCGCGCCAGGCCGCCGAAGTCATCGAACGTGTTGGAGCCGGAAACGTATTCATCCATCTCGACACCTATCATATGAACATCGAGGAGGCAGGCATGGCGGCCGGTTTCGCCGATGCCGGCGATCATCTCGGCTACGTCCATCTTTCCGAATCGAACCGGGGCGTCCCCGGACGCGGCGCCATGGACTGGCGCGGCACGTTCGAGGGGCTGAAAGCGGTCGGATTTGGCGGAGTGGCGGCGCTGGAGAGTTTTGTCTACCTAGCGCCGGAAATCGCATCCGGCCTCGCGGTCTGGCGTCCTGTCGCTGACCGGCCAGAGGATGTCATCGACGTCGGGCTTCCTTTCCTAAGGGACCGGGCTGCGGAAGCTGGACTTGAACTCTCGCCGTGAAGATCCTGCAGCGTCAGCCGGGCAGAGCCGCAAATTCGCTGCATCAACGGCCGTCCGAGCCGACTTAGCAGAACTGACCTAATCTAATTTGTGTCCGCGCGCCCGAAATCCGGCGCTCCGGTATCCTGGCCTGCCTCGATGATTCCGCGCCGGATCGCGCGGGTCCGCGTGAAGTAGTCAAACAGCCGGTCGCCATCGCCGGTGCGTATGGCTCTTTGAAGGGCGAACAGCTCTTCCGTGAAACGCCCGAGGATTTCCAGCGTTGCGCTTCTGTTAGCAAGGAATACATCGCGCCACATCGTGGGATCGCTTGCGGCGATTCGGGTGAAATCCCGGAATCCTGCCGCAGAATAGTTGACAACTTCAGTGTCGGTCACACGCTTCAGATCGTCCGCAACGCCAACCATCGTGTAAGCAATGAGATGGGGCGCATGGCTTGTAACTGCCAGAACCAGATCGTGGTGCTCCGCATCCATTTCATCGACGTTGGCGCCCATCGCTTCCCACAGAGTACGCAGGCGGCCCAAAGCTTCACAGTCGGTTGCCTCATCGGGAACCAGCAGGCACCAGCGGTTCTCGAACAACGCAGCGAATCCCGATCGGGGGCCGCTATGTTCGGTTCCCGCAAGGGGATGGCCTGGAATGAAATTGACATGTTTCGGCATGAAAGGCGCGACCTGCTCAATTACATGGCGTTTCACAGATCCCACATCAGTTACCGTCGCGCCATGCTTGAGCCTCGGGCCGATCTTCCGCGCAACGCTTCCCATCGCTCCTACAGGAATCGCCAGAACCGTAAGGTCAGCGTCAGCAACGGCTTCCTCTGCGGTGTCGACCACACGGTCGCAAAATCCGATTTCCCTTGCGGTCTCCCTTGTTTCGGCAGACCGCGACGTCCCCACGATCTCTCCTGCCAGCTTGCCGCGGCGCATGGCATGCGCCATGGATCCCGCAATCAGGCCCAAACCGATCAGGGCCACCCGGTCGTAGATCACACTCATTGGCGGGCAGCCTTGAATGCACGCACGGCTTCCGCGACACGTCTGCAGGACGGTTCATCACCAACTGTGATCCGCAGACATTCGGGGAGGCCATAGCTGCCGACCCTGCGCACGATCAGCCCCGCTTCGTTGAGCCACGCATCGCAGGCGCTTGCTTCGTCGGCATCTGAGAAGCGCGCAAGTATGAAATTCGCATGCGACCTGTCCGACGGCACGCCTTCCGAAGCGAGAGCATCCGCTAGCCATTCCCGCATTCGCGCATTCTCGTCCACGCACTTTCTGGCGAACTCCCGATCCCGCACTGCAGCCTCAGCCGCGGCCAGCTGTCCCCTTCCCAGATTGAATGGCCCCTTGGTTCGGTTCAGCACGTCAATGACCTCCGGCTGCCCATAGCCCCATCCAACCCTCAGGCCACCAAGTCCGTAGAGTTTGGAAAAGGTGCGGGTCATGAAAACACAACCATGTGAATGGGCAAGTGCAGCCCCTCCATCGAAGCCATCGGTGTATTCCGCATAGGCGCCGTCCAGTACCAGCATTGCGTGTCGGGGAATCCCGTCGGCCAAGCGCAACAGTTCCTCATCCCCGATCATCGTTCCCGTCGGATTGTTGGGATTTGCGATGAACACCAGCCGGGTGCGGTCAGAACAGGCGGCCAGCAGAGCGTCAACATCCGTGACCCGGTCGCGTTCCCTAGCGGCAACCGGCGTCGCGCCTGCCGCAAAAGCCGAGATCCGATACATCAAAAACCCATGTTCAGTATGGAGCACCTCGTCGCCGGGCCCGGCGTAGGCATTGCAGAGCAGACTAATGAGTTCATCGGAGCCCGCTCCGCACATGATTCGGTCAGGATCCAAGCCATGAACTTCGCCAATGGCTGTGCGTAGCGCGTGATGGTCGGATGAAGGATAGCGGTGCAGGCAGCCCGAGGTACGTCGATATGCATCCATGGCATGCTGCGAAGCACCGAATGGATTTTCGTTTGACGAAAGCTTGACCGCTTCAACCCGACCGGGCAGCGATGACTTCCCGCCCACGTACGGGTCGATTTCCATGATTCCCGGTTTCGGCGCAATCAATGTACCATCCTCGTCCCATTCACCTCGGTTGCCTTCTATCCGTCGATAGGATGGGTGGCTAGATGCGCCACATGAAATCCAGCATTTGAGGTCACTCCTGAAAAAAAGCGATGTCCATCGGAAAGTACGCATCGAACCGATGTGTCCGCCGTCAAACCTATCCGCGGCCGGTCCAGCTAGGAATTTCCAGGTCCGGATGCTGTGACTGTCTGGCGAAACTCACGAATTCAGCTGGCGTTTGCGTACCGGACACTGTTGGCACAATCCCCGGGCAGGCAAAAGTGTTTTACCCGAACTTCACTCCAGTTCTGGCCGGAATCCGAATTCCCTCAAATCCAAAGCTGGTATGCGGCGGGAGTCCATCGGTAGCCATCTCCGGCGCGCTCAACGTAGCCAATCGAGGGGAACGGCATGTGATGGCCGCAGATCAGAAGTCCGTCAGTCGACGCCATGTCCAGAACACGCTTTCTGGTTGCGATAGCTGACAAAGGATCGTCATCGAAGCCAACAGGGCTGTCCGGAAACCGGACGGAATAGACATAATGGTTTGCGACGTCGCCCCAAACCAGCATCTGCCTGTCCCCGCTCTCCAGCCTGTACATCATATGCCCTGCAGAGTGGCCGTAGGCGGCCTCAGCTGTCAGACCGGGCGCAACTTGGTCGCCGTCCTCAAGGAACGTCAATCGGTCCACAAGAGGATCGATCAGATCCATGAACATCTGGCGGTTGGCATCACGCTGGGACGGAATTCCGTCACCGCTGCGCCATGTATCGAATTCCCTGCGACCGATCATGTGCCGTGCATTTGGAAACGCCAGACCGCCATCCTCATTCACGCCTAGGATGTGGTCAGGGTGAACATGGGTGAACACGACGATGGATACCTCTTCCGGCGCGTGACCCGCCTCGCGCATTCTTGCGCGTAAATTACCGGTGCCGCTCCGTCGCCCGCCCTCTCCAAAACCAACGTCCACCAGCACCAGATCGTTTCCTGTCTTGATCAATGTTGGAGTGTAGCTGTTTTCGAAGCGGTCCCAAGGCAGCCGGTTTGCCAACCCAATTTCCTCCAGTTCCGAATCATCCTTGTC
This sequence comes from Rhodobacter sp., assembly GCA_022824145.1. Taxonomy (GTDB): domain Bacteria; phylum Pseudomonadota; class Alphaproteobacteria; order Rhodobacterales; family Rhodobacteraceae; genus JAPOUP01. The sequence continues at coordinate 7,718 of JAJEAY010000048.1, forward strand.
CATTGCGAATGGAGGGTTCAGCGGTGCACGGACATGCGTGCCATCAAGCACGGTCGTTACCGTGGCCTCGCCAAACGTGAACCGTTGGCAGACCGGGCGGATGGGCTGGAGCATGGGCAGACCTA
>JAJEAY010000134.1 GCA_022824145.1 Rhodobacter sp.
TGGCCACAGTCCACGGGAATCGATTCTTGCCGACACAGGACAGACGCTGCCTGCCTTTCGTCTATTGCAGGAATATTTCACGTTCGAGGAAAAGTTCCTGTTTGTGGACATTCGAGGCCTTGGGCCTACTGCCGGGTTTTCGGGCAGGCGTCTGAACCTGGTTTTTCACCTCACCGAACCATTTGCGGAAACATCAAGACTCGAGCCGGAATGCATCCGTCTCAACGCCACCCCGGCAATTAATTTATTCGATGCTCCAGCTGACCCGATCACGGTTGCTCATCGCAAGTCCGAATACCTCCTCAGCGCGCGCGACGGCACTGGCCATCGACATACGATTCATTCGGTACGACGTGTCGCCGAGGATGGCCCGGAAGGCGCCTCGGAATTGCGCCCGCTGCACAGTCTTGATGCTCTCGGTCAGGTTGAGTCGCAGACTTTCTACACGCTTCATCGTCACATAAATCCAGTTTCGAGTGAACTGGAAACCAGAATCGCCTTTTCGACAGGCGTGGAACGCAACAGCCTCAATCGATCGCGAGTCGTTGCCGTTGAGGCAAATTGCACCGACGGGAATCTGCCACGGTACATTCCGATGGGGCACATAGATCAGTTGACCGACCGATCTCCAAGCTTTGCAAGCTTTAACGATATCCGGCCAGTCCAGCCGCAGATTCCGCCACCCCTGCAGGCCGGTCTTATGCGAAACGTACTTGCCAACCTTTTGCAGAATGCGAGGTCCATGCTCAGCGTCTCGGCGCTTAGAATGTTGATGACGACCTGCAACCCAAGGATTCACGTCGATAACCTTGCGCGTCAGGAGCATTTTCGACGGTTAAGGGGGGTGTCAGACCTGGTCGTCTCGCCCCTTGATTGGGTGCTGCGGGGAGTTCCGGTACGTGGGTCTGAGATCACGCTTGGCGTGATCGAAAGCAAATTCGGCAGCATTGCGGATGCATATCTTTTCGGCAGTATTCTGACCTCTTTTCTCGATGATATTGCGGAATTAAACAGCGTTCATCGGCTTACGGTACATGTCAGGGAAGACAACCGACAGTTCCGGTGGCCTGTCAGGTCCGGTCAAAGGCGAACCGTGTGAGAATCCGGGCATGAAGGAGCTGTTGGCGAACGGGCACGAATTCTCGCTTATACAAGCGGTAAGCCTCATTCAGAAGTGCACGGAGCCTGAGCAGGGCGGCGGCGCTCAGCTTGACGGTGGCGACCCGCTTTCCCGGATTGACTATCATCGGGATCCAGCAAAGGAGAGAGTGCGCTTCCGTGCCAAAAGAAGCCTCGGCTTTCCTGCCTCCGACATCGCTCAGATTTTTTTGGAGGGCGCGCTCGGAAACGGGCACGAAGGTGAGCGATACGTCATTGAAACGACATGCCTGGGACTTTACGGCCCGAGTTCACCGCTACCCGATTACGTAAATGAACGCCTCATGGCCCGCGACCGGGATACAAAGGCGCTACGCGACTTTCTGGACATCTTTAATCACAGGCTCCTCATCCTGCTTTGTCACATATTGACGCGCTACCGGCATTCCCGCTCCTTCAACGGTAAAGCTACCGACGAACTGTCGCTCTACTGCAGTGCACTTGTGGGAGAGCACAGTCCGCCGGACAATCCGGTAAATCTGGACCGAAGACATCTATTGCGCAATATTTCCACGGTCAGTGGCTTCAGCCTGTCGGCGAGAAGGCTAGAACACCTGGTTTCCGATCGCTTCGATAGCATGCCCACCCGGGTAAGTGAATTCGAATTCTGCAGTATAGAGATTCCCGAAGAACTGCGGTTCTGCCTTGGATCGGCCAACAATCGATTGGGTGAATCTATGCTGCTCGGCGATCACGCTACGGCTTGTGACGCAAAGATCGGAGTTGAGATCGAACCCTCTGACTGGGAAAGTTTTCTGCCTGACGGCGATGGCCGGAAAACCTTGGAAAATCTCCTTGCACGTGTGCTTCCCCGATCGCTTGCTTGGGATCTGGTACTTCGGTCCCGGCCTGAAGATACCGTTCCGGTCTCTCTCGGGCACGACGGCTGCCTTGCACGGAACGCCTGGCTTGGCCGCCCGCAGCGTGAAGTCGCGATCAAAACCGTGGGTGGTGGATAAATGATCGATGTCAACCTGATGAACTTGATGGACACCCTTGAAAAGGGTTGTCGCGGGGCAGTCATCACGGCAACTGGCGATTGTGTCAGCCGCAGCCACTACGAGTTGAGAATCGAGCATGTCCTTCTTGCCATGGCAGAAAACCCCGACGACGAGCTTGCCAGGATTCTTGACGTTTTACAGGTGGAGAGATCCTCCCTCTGTCTTTGCCTAAGGCAGGATCTCGCCGCTTTGACGGCGGGCAATACAGGCCGCCCCGTCCTTTCCCCGTTTCTCGTCGAATGCCTTCAGGACGCTTGGCTCGTAGCTTCCATCGAATACGCACAGAAAGCGACAACGTCCGGTACCCTATGGGCTGTTGCGGGAGATCGCCGGGATCGATTCCTTGGTATGGATACAGCCAGGCATCTGGATGACTGCGGTCTCGCAGCCTTGCGGCTTCGCTTGGGTGAGTTCCTGCCCAATCCCTCCGCTGGACCACAGGAAGATTGCGGAGCCAATGGCAAGTCGGCATCGGCGGGCGTGATTTCGCAGTACTGCGTCAATTTCTGTGAGCAGGCAAAAGCAGGCCAAATTGATCCGGTCTTCGGCCGTGATCCTGAAATTGGACAGATGATCGACATACTTGGCCGGAGGCGGAAAAACAACCCGATCATCGTTGCTGATCCCGGTGTTGGCAAGACCGCACTGGTCGAGGGCCTGGCCCTGCGGATCGCCGAAGGAAAGGTTCCGGGGTTCCTGCGCGATATCGAACTTCTGTCTCTGGACATCGGACTCCTTCAGGCGGGAGCTAGCGTAAAGGGTGAATTCGAAAAGCGCCTTAAGGACATCGTCGCCGAGGTGGAACGTGACTCACGATCTGTGATCCTGTTTTTCGATGAGGCACATATGCTGATCGGCGCAGGTGCGGCCCCAGGAGGGGCGGATGCCGCAAACCTGCTGAAACCCGCTCTTGCAAGGGGGAATTTCCGGGCGATAGCCGCCACTACATGGAAAGAATACCGAAAATACTTTGAAAAGGATCCTGCGCTCTCACGTCGGTTCCAGATCATAGGGCTTGAGTCACCATCCCCCGATGAAGCCCTGTCAATGCTGCGTGGCCTGAGAGACAAATTCGAGGAATCGCACGGCGTCTATATCAGCGACGAGGCTGTGGAAGCCGCAGTAAAGCTCTCTGCCCGCTATATCGCATCCGGTCAGCTTCCGGACAAGGCAATCGACGTACTCGACACGACCGCGGCCCGAGCGCGCATCAGCATGGATGTCGAACCGATGGAGCTTGCGAAAATTGACGCTCGCGTTGCGGAATTGATGCGCGAAGTTGCCGCTTGGGAACGGGACTTGGCAACCGGTATCATGGAAGACACTACCAGGCTCAATGACCGACATGTCGAGATTGGCGACCTGGAAGAACGTCGCGCGAATCTCAACGCACGCTGGCGCGAAGAGAAGTTGCTGCTTGAACAGGTGGCCGAGCGCTCGGGAATGGTGTCGGAATCCCGTGCCGCACCGATATCCCAGGAAGGACAGAGCCTAACCGGAAGAAACAGTGTTTCGCTCCCGGACAGAAGCGATACCTGCGGGGCGGACATCAAAGCGCTGCGCACACGCCTAAAATCGATACAGGAAGCCTGCCCGCTAGCCCACTTCGAAGTGACACCCATGGCAGTTGCCGCTACGGTTTCCGACTGGACCGGCGTGCCTCTTGCCGCAATGCTACGGAGCGATATTGAAGACGCGCTTGGATTCGCCGAGAATCTCGGTGAGCGGGTATGCGGACAAAGACTGGCGGTCGGTATTCTGGACCGGGAGCTGCGCATGTCCCGGGTAGGCCTTTCCGACCCCGACAGGCCGCGTGGCGTCTTCCTGTTAACTGGACCGAGCGGGGTGGGCAAAACGGAGACGGCCATCGCGGTGGCGGACCTTCTTTTTGGCGGGCAACAGCATATGACCGTCATCAATATGTCAGAATACCAGGAGAGACACACTGTATCAAAGCTGTTTGGCGCACCACCCGGATATGTCGGATACGGAGAAGGCGGCATCCTGACAGAGGCGGTGAGGCGGCGGCCTTTTTCAATTGTCCTGCTTGACGAGGTTGAGAAAGGTCACCCGGACGTATTGAACGCATTTTATCAGGCATTCGACAAAGGTTTCATCGCTGATGGCGAGGGACGCAGTGTCGACTTTCGTAACACCGTCATCGTGATGACATGCAATGTCGGATCCCAGACCATTGCCGATCTGGCCAGTCAGTTGATGCCCATGGCGGATAGTTGCGACGAGGAGGCTGAAATCCGGATGGTGGACAGATTCGTGGAGGAGCTTCGTCCCGAACTCACACGGAAGTTTCGACCAGCTCTTCTAGCCAGAATGCGGGTCGTCCCTTACATGCCGCTTGATAGACGGGAATTGCGCAAAATAGTGTGCGGACGCTTTCGCCGGGTGGCAGAGAGAATTCGCACCCAGAAGGTTGAATTGGACGTCAGCGGTTCTGTCCTCGACCATTTCGCCGAACGCTGCGCTGGAAGCGATGAAGGCGTGCGCAACGTCGATGCATTGATCAACCAGACAGTCCTGCCGAACGTTTCACGTGGAATTCTGCGGGCGATGCACGGAAACGAAGAACTCCGGCGAATATCCGTTCAGACAAAAGGAAATGGAGAATTGCATTATGACTTTGAATTTTCGTGACGGAATGCTTCTCACGCCGCGCAATGCGGCCATGATTGCCACCCTGCTGCTGGCTTCAGCCTGCGCGAAGACCAATGAGCCGCAGGAGGATCCCGAAACCGTGGTTGAGCTCAACCTCGTCGGTGTCGAAAACCTGAATCCGAATTTGGCTGGCGAACCGTCGCCCATAATCCTGGTGCTCTACGAACTGGCCGATGCGGTGGAATTCCAGGATGCTGACTTCAACCAGCTTTTCTATGAAGGAGGTATCCTTCCCATTGACCGGCAGGAGTTTCGGATCATGCCGGGTGATACCGTCCAGACAAGGCGGACGCTTGATCCGGCAACCCGTTTTCTCGGATTCGTTGCAGGCTACAGGGAAATCGAAGGCAAGCGCTGGCGCGCCATCAGTGAGCTATCGCCGGATATTCCCGAGGCCCACTTCGTCGTTATCGGTTCAGAATCGCTGTCCGTCTCGGAAGCCATGGCAGCGGAATTCGATAAAGTGGCCAACAGCCAAGGCGACGAAGGTTCCGAGGGCTCCGGATTTCTGGCGAAAATTTGGCCGTTCTGAGGAGCGAATTCATGAACCCGTTCGGGAAGTCCATCTGGTCCCAAGGCATGTTCCTGCGCCCACAGCACTTTCAGAACCATGAAAGGTACTGGGAGGAACAGCTGCATCGGAGGGTCATGGGCGCTGATGGCTACGCTTGGGGCATCGAGCGGCTGCAGATCAATGAAAGTGCCCTGTCACTTGGAAGATTCGAGGTGAGCGCCGTTTCTGCGGTCTTCCACGATGGAACGATCCTGCATGCCACACAAGGGAACGAACTGCCAACATCACGAATCTTTGGCGCCGAAGCGAGCGGCAGGCGTATCATGCTGGCCATTCCAATTCGGCAGCCGGGCATGCCTGATGTCATGAGCGACGATAGGCCAGGCATTTCCAGACGCTATCGCCGAACAGCGCTCAATCTCCGCGACACAAGCGCTGAGGATGATGAATTCACTGAAATCCACGTCGGGCGTCTGGCGCCAGCCCTGCTTCTCGATGACGCCGAACTCGATGCTTGGGAAACCATGCCAATTGCCCGCATCGAGCATGCTTCGGAATCGGAAATCAGGCTGGATGCCCGCTTCCTTCCGCCGGTTCTGAACTGCGCTGTCCATTCGGGATATCGACGGATTCTTGAGGAACTGCACGCGGTACTGCTGCGGAAGATGCGGTTTCTGGGAAAGGAATTGGATCCTTCCAGTTTTCTCAACCCGACAGACATGATGGACTTTCATCTGCTGCAGCTTGTCAGCCGGTACGAAGCCTCGTTTTCGCACATTTTGGGATTGAATCATGTTTCTCCCGAACGGGCATTCGCATTGGCAACGGAACTGGCCGGGGAACTGAACGCTTTCGCACCCGATCTTATGCCGAACAGACTGCCATACGATCATGCCAATCCCAGTCCCGGATGGGCGGAGCTGCTGCGTTTCATAACCCGAACGCTTGGCCGCGCGTCCGAACACAAAGCCGTGGAAGTGCCTCTTGAACAACAGTTCGGCGGCTTCCACGTCGCCGTCTTTACGGATCGTTCTTTAATTGATGCAGGGGCTTTTGTGCTCGTGGTCCGGCCCGGAGGCCGAATGGCGGGAGGCGTGAGCCATGAATCGGTCAGAATAGATGACAGATTGAAGATCGGCACTGTGGACAGGCTCCGCGAGATCGTGAAACTGCAGCTTCCCGGAATCCCCTGCCGCCCGCTCCCAGTCATACCCAAAGGCGTGCCTTATTTTCCCGATGCCACCTATCTGGAGATAGATCAAGGTGTTCCAGCTTGGCGCGAGGTGCGCGATTCCGCAAGTCTCGCCGCGTACTTTGTGGGAAGAGGGGAGGGATATCGACTGCAGCTCTGGGTTTTGCATGGCGGGGATGCAGTTCAGCCCGAAGGATGCGACATTCTGCAGGAAGCCAGCGATTACCGACCGGGAACGCCGGGCACAGCCCCAAACGGGAATGTGACGCCAGTGCCGTATCGTGGCGGAGACCAGCTTCATCGCGCTGCACCAGATCCCGAAGCAACGTCATTTAACGATCTGGATCCCCCACCGGTCCAGCGGGCCGGAGAACGAAACCTGTATGTCGATTCATTTAAGTGGGAACCTCGAAAATGAATAGCGCCGGAATCACGCCGTTCTATGCAGCCGTCGACAAGGATATGGCCCCCGTCACGTTCCTCGAGAAAGGAGGAGAAAACCCTCTGCAGGATTTGGCTTACCCTGCCAGCGGAACGATGCAGGGCTGGAAAAGTTCGACGCCGTTTCCAAAAAAGCGGATGAACGATCGCAGGCTGCGCCAGCTGCAGACGAATCTCAGCAACTCCAGAAACCCATATATCGCCGCAGCTACACCCATCATAGACTTGATCCTGGTCATTGAGCAGGGTGCCTATCCTCCTGATCACCACAGCATCCGTGCGCTGGCGGAAAATGAGATCAGGTGTTTTCATGATAGGATGAAACGGGCTTCCGTTTCTTTGCTGGGCCTGCAGGTTGCAAGCTACAGCCTGTGCAGTGCGCTGGACGAAGCAGTGCTCACAAGCGAGTGGGCGATAGGGAGCGACTGGGGCGCTGATACGCTCCTCTGGACTTTTCACAATGACAGTTCCGGAGGCGACAGATTTTTCAGGAACATCGGCAGCCTCCTTCTGGAACCGACAGCGCAGACCGACCTGCTGGAATTACTGGGCCTTTTGCTGGATCTTGGCTTCGAAGGTCGCCATAGTGTGACACCTGGAGGCGCTCAATCTCTTGAAACCATCCGCGACCGGCTTCACGAAGCGGTTCGAATCAATAGACCCAAACCGTCCGGCCTTCTGTTGACACCGGCTTTCCGGTCTGACCCAAGGATCAGTGTCTTCGGCGCAGCCCTCGCTCTGGCTTTTCTGGTCGCAGCGCTTTCGCTGACCATCTTCTGGAATACTGCATACAGGGGAATCATTGAGTCCGCTGAACCGCTGATGATGCGAATGGACCAGCAACTTCAAAGTTACGAGAAGCTCCTGTGAAAGAGCGTCAATCATGCGCATCTCCCGATTAATGAGCGCACTTGAGCGCTTTGCGACCTCCCGCTTTATCGTTTCCTTAGTGATCCTGGTCCTGATGGGACTGTTGATATGGTATTTTGGTCCAGAACTTCACGTTAATGACCGGGTTCCTTTCGCGAGTCCGGTGGTTCGGATAGCAACGATCGCTGGTCTCGCGGTCACTTTCCTTCTTTTCGAGATGCTGCGCCGGTGGCGCCTGCGCCGAATCAATCGAAACATCCTCAGCCGGATGGGTGGGCTGCAGGCCAAAGATAGCCTGCAGGGACGGGACGTAGGCCGGATTCGCGTGAGCTTTGCGCGATTTCTGAGGCTTTTCCAGCAGCGAGGCGGAATTCATGGAAGCCAGAAGCGTCAGCTCCGAACCCTGTCCTGGTATCTGCTGCTTGGCGAGCAACAGGCGGGCCGGACCGCCGCTCTTGACGCTGCCGACATGGAATTTCCTCTTGAAGGCCCGATTGAGCCGGATGGCAGCAATGCCTCTGACGCCCGAGGCTTCTGCGAGTGGCGGGTAACTGACAAAGCTGTCTATGTCGACGTGCCCGGAGAGCTGACCTTTCAGAGGTCCCAGCTCGACATGGCGGAGTGGAGCGATCTCTGCGACTGCCTTGCTTCTGTGCGTCGCGTGCGCCCGCTGAGCGGCGTTGTTTTGACCGTTCCAGCATCAGCTCTGCTAAGTGAAGAGCAGGACGCGGCGAAGGCGGACGCGATACGATCAAGGCTGCAGGAGTTGATGGCCAGGTTCGGCGAATATCTGCCTGTCTACGTGTTGGTCACCAAATCCGACCTCATCACGGGATTCGCGGACTTTTTCGCGCATCTTGAGATTGATGAACGAAATCGCCCCCTTGGCGTGCAGATCCCCCTCATGGAATCGTGGCCCCGATCTCGCAGATGGTGGCAGGCGGAAAACGAATTCACTGCCGAACCAGCTAGCCTGGCAGCGTATAGGAGCCGGTTTCAGGAATTTACCGTTCAGTTGTCGAATGGGACTTTCGCTCGCCTCGCCGAAGAACAGGACGCCGAAAGCCGCCGCAGGATATTTTCCTTCCCACAGCAAATGCTTGCCCTGAGCATGCCTATCGAGAAGTTTCTGCAGAGAATTTTCAGTCCCAGCCGCTTCCGGCATGAAGCGATGTTTCGCGGCGTCTACTTCTGCAGCGCTTCGCAGCCGGATGACTGCATTGATATGTTGATGCGCGCGCATGAGGATGCGTATGGTCTCAAGGCACCCGCTAACGGGCCCCAACGCAGGTTGGGCGGTGAGGCCGCGTACTTCTGCAAGGGATTCATGCACGATGTGCTGCTGTCCGAACGTATGCTCCGATCAACGTCACCGGCCTCGCAGAGGCGGCGGCTGCACGGAACCGTTTCCATATGCGCGGCCGTTTTCGTACTGTGTGGTGCACTGATATACTCATGGTCGCTTGTGCTTGGCAGGTCGCATGAAGAGCATATAGCGTTCACGACCAGTCTGGATGAACATGCGACGTTGTCTCTCGCTTTGCCGGATGAGCCGGAACTTGAGGATGCAGCGCTGTCCGTCGCGCCACTCCTGACAGCGGTGGAAACAAGCGATGATGACGGGTTGATCAATATGTTGATGCGCGAAATCGGCGCGTTAACCTTGCAGCCTTCTTTGGCGTTGCACGAGAAAATGAAGGCGCTCTATCTAGCTGCCGATGGTGCCTTGGTTCGTCCGGCTCTTGCTCGGGATCTTGGGCAGGAGGTGAGCCTTCTTGCCAATGCGGACAAAACCTCCCTTAACCGACTGAACGACACTCTTGCCCTCTACCTTGGACTTTCGGCTTTGGACAGACAGCGGCTGGAACCGCTCGTGGAGTGGGCTGAAGAACGCATGCAGCGCAGATTCCCTGCCGACCCGAAAAGGCAGGAAGATGCGGTTAAGGTGGTGCGCGGCAGTCTTGCGAACCTGAATGATCCGATCACCTTGGACGGAGCAGTTGTCAGCAGTGCGCGAATGCAGCTGTTTGGCGTCCCCTTGTCGAGACGCGCTTACAATGCCGCCAAGGAAAAGGCGAAGGATCTGCCCGCCTATAGCATTCGCGATGCGCTTGGCGAAGAGCGCGCCGCCTTCGTATCCCGCGATACCGAAAGCTCACTTCCGTCGGTCGCCGGTTACTACACGGAAAGCGGCTACTATGAGAGCTTCATTCCGGAAATTCCCAAACACATTCTGGAAGAGCGTGACAGGGAATGGATGGCGGGCACTTGGACAACCGAACTGACCAATGAGGAAATCCTTGCCGAAACGAGTGCGTTGCTCGCCAAGGATTTCGCCGCCGAATGGTCGACAGCCTTGGACAGTCTTGCTTTCAGGGATGTGCGCGATGTGGCCGAAGCGCATGAGCTTTATGACCTGCTCCTGTCAGGCGAGCGTCCGCTTGATGGGCTTGTTGCGCTTCTGTATGCCCATACAAAGCTTCCTGCAGTAAGAGGAACCGAGCCCGGACCGACCGGAGCCGGGTCGGAAGAAGCCGGGAAATCCATGGTTAAGTCCAGCGGCGAGGTTCTGGAATCCCTGAACAAAGCGGTTGAGGATATGGACGTCAGCTGGCCAGGCGTGCTCATTCGCGACACATTTGAGCCATACCATGCACTTCACGAGGAGCGCACCGGTGAAATGTCCGGGCTGAAAGATGTCCATGCGCGGCTTGGCGACATTCACAGGGTTCTTCTCGCCGTTCAGGGCGGGGACAGTCCGGGCGCTGAATCGTTCGAAGTTGTGGCTCGCTGGATGGACGATCCGCTTCAGTCCGAACTGACGGCTCTGAGGCAGGCCGCCACTTCTCTGCCATCGGCACTTCGCCGGATGCTTTACGAACTGGCGGACCAAACCCAGTCAGCGCTGATGGACGCGGCCCGTCGACATATAGAGGAAACCTGGGACTCGGCGGTTCTGGCGGAATGCACTCGTGGGATTCACGCCCGTTATCCGGTTTCCAGGCAGGCACAGATAGCAATAGCACCCGATGACTTCGAGCGCTTCTTCTTGCCGGCAGGCGCGATCGGCGCCTTCTTTGATCTTTATGCTGAGCCATATCTGAAGAACGGGTTCGAACGCGGTTCCAAAGGGTTTTCTTCGATCGGGTTCTCCGAACCGGCGCTGGATGCTTTCCGCAATGCGCAGATGATTCGCGAGGCGTTCGCCCTGGATAGGGCCGCGCTTCGTGATGCGGCGTTTACGATTGAACCGGAGTTTCTCGATTCTGAGGCTGTTGGCGTAATGATCGAAACGAATTCGAGGAGCTTCAGCTATCGCCACGAGCCACCACGTCGGTTTCGTATGCGGGTCTTTGACGAATCCGTCTCCATCAGCCTTACGGACGAGAGCGGACGGACGCGTACAGTGCGTGTGACCGGTCCATGGTCCTGGTTCCGGATATTCGATCGTTTCGAGCTTCAGCCCACGGCAACGCCCGACCATTTCGTGTTTCGCGTGGAAATCGACGGTCTTTTCGCGGTTTTCCGCATCACGGCGGACAGTACGGTCAATCCTTTCACAACCACTGCGCTTACGGAGTTCAAATGCGAGGAGGATCTGCTGTGACAGAGGAGACATGCATAACCGCGTTCGAGCATGTCCAGGCATCTCCGGTCCTGCACCAGCCGGCGCCTGCGCAGACCACGCGTCTTTTGGTCGGACAGGTCATGAGCGTGGCCGACGACACGGTCCGGCTGAAAGTCAGCGGCGGCGCGGGGATGGCCGCGCACAAGGCCGTCAGCTGCGTTCTGCAGCCTTGTGTCGGCGATACGGTGATGTGTAGCTCAAGTTCTGCCGGGCTCCATGTCCTGCACATACTGAAGCGCCAGGCCAACCGGCATCCAGCTGTGATTTCGGTACCGGGGGCACCCTCGCTTTCTCTTGAACAGACCGTCGTCGAGGTTCGGGCGGAGAATCTGACTGCCGACGTGAGGCGGATCCGTGCGCGGTCGGATGAGCTCCACCTCGTGACGAGACTGACCAATCTCGTGACAGGCGGAATGGAACTGGTCGCTGACCGCCTGAAGCGCATCTGCCGTATGGAGATGTCGTCGGCAGAAGACAGCGTCCGCACGGTGGAAAATACGGACACGCTGCGTACAGGACGCATGTTGCGCGAAGCCTCCGAAATCATAAGCCATCGTTCTGAAATTGCCGTGATCGAAGCGCGTGGAGATGTCCGCGTGAATGGTGAACGCATCACGATGGGATAGACGGGAAATGGACCGAGCCTTAACGGAAAGCGAGACGGCTGTCGGAGTATCGGAGATCCTTGATGCTGCGAGGAGGCATTTGTCGCGGGGAGCCGATACCGCTGCAAAAAGCCTCTTCATGGAGATCCTGGAGCAGCCCGGAGCCGAGTTCCATGCCCTGCAGGGGCTTGGCATGATCGCATTGCGTGCAGGAGACAGCAGGAAGGCGCTGAAGATCTTTGCACAGGCACTTGAGGGCGATCCGGAGAATGCCGAACTGCTGATCGGGCTTGCGGCAGCCCACCAGATCGAGCAGCGGTCGAAAGATGCCGAGCACTGCCTTCGTCGTGCCATGCGTCTGGATCCTGCCAATTTCGAAGCGCCGTCCGCACTTTCCCAGCTTCTGCTGTCGATGCAGGAAATTGAGAAGGCGCGGGACGCGGCGCTCGAAGCCGTTCGACGGGCGCCCAAGTCCACTGAAGCGATCTACAGGCTTGGCGAAATCGATAGGCTTCAGGGCAACAGTTCCAAGGCAGCGCATGCGTTTCGCCAGGTTCTGAAGGCTGAACCGCACCATGTCGGCGCGCTGGCAGGTATGGGTGCCATTCTGCTGGAAGACGGGCAGGGTCGCAAAGCGGAGCGATGCCTTGAACTGGCAAGGCTGGAAGAGCCGGACACGCCTCACCTTCTCGCACAGCTGGCAGCAGTTCGCATGGAGCTTGGCAAGTTTGGAGGAGCGGTCAGCCTGCTCGAGCGAGCTGTCGCGACCGCGCCCGCCGACGCTCAGATTCATGTCTTGCGTGGGTTTGCAAATCTGCATTGCGGCGATTTCGGAGCGGCGCTGGCCGCGTTCGAGACGGCATCGGAACTGGCGCCTGAGCTGCCGGAGCCGCTCATGGGACTGGCAACCCTTTTGCGCCGGGGCGGCAAGCCGGAAACCGCGTTGGCTACGATCCGCCAGGCTTCGGAAATTGCCAAAGGCAGCGCCGCGCTGGATGCCCGAAGGGTCGAGGCGGAGATCCTGTTTGAGCTTGGCGAGTGGAAAACTGCGTGGCAAACAGCGGAAGCCGCTGCTGATGGTGATCAAAGATCAACAAGCGCGGGCTTTGGCGACGGGTTCCTCGCGGTTTCCAGCAGTCGGCTCGCCCTCATCGTGGTGGATCTGTCCGGCGCCCTGATGGCGTCGCGCCTCATCAAGCCTTTCCTGACAGACTGCAAGGATTTCCTCAGGGTGCTCTGTCTGCCGGAGCATGCGAGCTTCTTTCGCGCGCTTCCAGGTATTTCTGAAGTCACGGCAGCGGAGAACATCGAACTGTCACGCGATATCGCGCCCGACGAGACGGCAGTGCTGCTCGAAGGTCTGCCTGCATTGGTCCGAGCCACGCCCCTGCATCCACCCATGCCATCGCTTGAACCGGATTGCCCTGAACTTCCCTCAGAATACCGGTTGGACGGCCAGCATGACGCTGACTCCCCCCGAATTGGCATTTGGTTGGAAGAAGGATCGGGCGGACCGGATCCGGAAGCCTTGTTACAGGCTCTGCCGGGAAGCAAGGTGCTGCTGCGCGAGCCGTCGGCCGAAATACTCGTGCATTTAGAAAAAACATGCGGTACGCCTCCTATCCTGGAAGGAAACATGGCGGACTTGCTTCGGTTGGCGTCCATGCTCAAGTTTTTTGACGGACTGGTAATTACCGATGGTCCGGTCGCGCACCTGTCGGCCTGTCTGGGGTATGCCACCCTGATAATATGCTCAACATACGACATTCCTTGGTATTGGCGTCCGTGCGGAAAGGACAAAATGCGCTGGTACCCCTCTGCGCGGGCAGTGGGACGGGATGTGGACGGTGGCTGGAACGGTGTGGTAGGCGCCTGCTCGAAACTTGATCTCTCCGAGACGAACCAACTCAGGCAGGCTGGCGGAAATGTCTGAGCGGGCCTGGTCCCCGCCCCTTGATGACGACAGTTCCCATGACGCGAACGAACGTTTGAGAGCCGCGGTACGGGTGGGACTGCGCGAATTCTTGCGGCTGGCTCGGAATGACGAAGGCGTCCGTAGCGTTCGGGTGCCGTTACAACCCGTTGGAAATGACCGTCTGGAGAATGGATCCCTCCAGTCTGTTGACAGGGTCGGCCGAAGGTTGCGCGAAGGCGAACCGAATTGTCTTCGGGATGCGGGGAGCGGCTCGGCAGGAGACGAAGTCAGCCTGAACATGAGGCGTATTCGCGACCGCGTGGTTAAAGGCCGGCCCGTCGTGGAAATCGACTTTCAGGTCAAGGTGACATTCATGCCACCTGAGGAAGGCATGGCGGTTGTTCCTATACGAGTTTCCGGAAGCTGCCGGATCGACCGAAAGACGGGCGCGGTCGTCAGCATGAATGTTGGATGACCAGGAGGTCAGACGGTGGTCTCAAGCCCGAGGGTTCTGGTGCTGACGCCAGCGGCCTGTGTGCTGACGGGAGTGGCCGTCACTCTCACGGCCGCCGCGAAAACTTCCGTTGCGGAGACCGCCTTCACGTTATTCGTGACGTACTTCACTTCTGACAACGCGACAACCTCCAACTTCTTTCCATATATTGTGAGGTTCATCTGAGGCTTGATAGTCAGTCCGGCACCAACTGAAATGCTTTGAAAGCCGGCCACTCTCAGGCTGCAATGGTTTGCCAACGACACATTCGTATTCGCACCGAGGAAAGTTGACGTCTTGGCGCCCATGATGCCACTCGTAGCCCTCCCCATGTGCCATTTGTCAGTGTCTGCATGAACGATTTTCGTTTCGTCACCGTTTATTCTTTCAACCTTGTCTCCGGACGAAACGGTCAGTCTGGCCGGGCTGATCAGGTCGACGTCTTCAGTCTCGGACGTGAGCGTAAGCTTCCTGTGAGCGGAAATCGACATTTCGCCTTGGGCGGAACTGATCTGAACATTTCCACCGCCCTTCACCATGACATCAGTGTCATGTGATTCATCCGGTCTTGTGGCGAAGGAGTTTTGGACGTTCCCGCTAAGGCAAAGTCTTCTGCCCTCAATAAAATTATCCACCTTCGCGCACGAAAAGACATTGTTCGCATGATCCCTTATATCACCTCCCGCTTCCCGAATCATATGATCAGGCGTATACGAAAGAAGTCCGGACTGTTCCTGAATTTCGGTGTCGGTCGGCATGTCCACCTGTACGTATGGACTGCCGAATGGAAGTCGCGAGGCAAAGAGCTTCTCCTGATCCTTGTCGGGATGCCCAATGCGAAAGTAACTCCCTCCAATGTCATCCTGCAATGTCTGCGAACGCAAAATGATTCTAGCCTCGCTTTCGGAGCCTGCCCCGCCGTCATAAAATTCAAGAAGAGAGCCGGAAAACGTTCTGATCCGGTTGCTGCACGCGTTGTCTGCGTTCGTTGGACTTTCGTGCGTCTCGTTCGGGACACCGCCGAGAATGACGGGCCGATCAGGATTGCCGTCACGGTATCCTAGCAGGACTTCGGTGCCCCTGTAGTCTTCTGTATCGCTCTTCGATGCTGTCCCCTTCCGAAGCGGAAAGTGCATGCCTGACCCGTCATTGCCC
>JAJEAY010000100.1 GCA_022824145.1 Rhodobacter sp.
GTTGAAAACAAGGCAAAAACCGTTTCGGACATTTGGTGGAATATAGCCGATCTGGCGCAAAAACTCTGCGAAAAGAAAAGCGCGGAAACTTCGCAGCCTGTTGATATTAAACAATAAAAAATCCTACCGGGAATTGCTGCGGATTCTAGAGGAGGGTGGTGCACTTGTCACAGAGTACAAGTTTGGCCAAGATCCATTTCCGATGAACTTCGTGAAGCGTGATCGTATCCAGTCCGGCTTTGCGCAGGGCGTGGTGATGGTCCAATCGGACCTTAAGTGCGGTAGCCTGCATGCGTCACGTGCGTCCATTGCAAATGGGCGTTGGTTGGCTGTGCCGTTTCCAACCGATCAAGACAGAGCGCAGTCAGCAGCGAAAGTCCAAGCGAACTTGCTGCTAGCAAATGGCTCGCCGACGGAAAAGGCGGCATTATTGAAATGCAAGCAGCGCGACTTAGGTCGAGTGATAGTTCTCCGCAGCAAATCTGATTACGTGCGAATGGTGGTAGCGTCATTGGCCCAAGCGCAACGCCAATCGACCCCCTTGCCAGTTCCGAAAGAGGATCTGTTTTCCAGACCGCCTGCAGCGGCTGTGGCGTCAGCGTCTATTGCCGCTTCGGCTGCGGTGTCGGTGCAGATTCAGGCAAAATCCAAGGCGGATCGAGTCGATTAATTCCTGCTCGATCACATCAAGAAGGACGAGAAGCATCTAATAGTCCATCACTGGAGCCTGATAGGGCATGGTAGCGACATCGCACAGTGCGCGCATTATGAGAGACTGATTCGCGATTTCGAACAATTGCAAGAATCGCTGCTGCTAGTTCGGCAGCTGGAATTCCAGCTCGCTTAGGCGGAGATTTTGCGACGATCGTAGACCGTAGAGGGAGTCTTTGGTCAATCAGTTGACAGTCGTGGCTCTGCGGATTTGTATGGATTCGAATTGCCGTTGCGTTTCTGAAATGTTCTGAAACCGAATGTGTCCAGTTGTGCCCTCCGGAAAAAATCCGATTCTTGAAAGATGCGACCACTAGGGTTGGAGTCATGGACGGTCTGACGACACCCAGAGCATTTCTGCAACTGGGGTGTGCCGCCGCCATCTTGCGTCGGCAATCTCGCCAGAGATCCAAATCTGGCTGGACTTCCTTGACCCGGAGGTCTTGCAATAGGGCGGACCGTTCCGCTTCGGAAGGCTGTTGCTGATTCCATGGGGCATCTCTGTGACAAGCCTGAGCCGCCTGTTGGGCACGAACGTAATTTGCTTCAGATTTACATCACGTCTCTGACCGAAATGCTCTCGGGCCTGTTGAACGCTGGATTCCTGCGAATTCAGCTCGATGTTGTGACCACCAACGCCCGTCGGAAGTTTCATATCGATGCGATCGCTGCCCGGCTTGCCTGCACATATAGGGGTACCGGGGCGCAGTACGGGGTTTGCACCGACGGCAACGAGCCGAAGCGCGTTTTCACCGTTCAATCCGGCGTGCCAATCCTGCCTCGAGGAACGCTTTGGCCTGAGCAGCCGCCTTCCGGCCTGCTGCATCACTCGCCGGCTATCGAAGGCACGGGAGAGACCCGTCTGGTTTCGGCGCTGGACCCCGTGTTTGATCCGGACAACAAAGCATGAGCCGCAATTTAGGGCAAAGCAGCCTTCGCCGAAAACGGCGCTATGGCGATCCTATGGCCGCGTTTGACAGCCTGCCAGCCCCGCTGCGGCAGTGGCTATCGCAAGCCGCATTGCCATGGTCCCCGGCATCGGCACGACGCATTTGGTCCAAGTCGCAGTCCAAAGGGTTCACGGTTGAGGAAACTCTGATGTCGCTGACCCAAGCCGAAGCCCGAACTCTGGCCCGCGACCGGCAATCAACCGTTTTCAAACTCAATTCTCAGACCTAAGCCACTTGCGAAATCACTGGGATGAAACGCCGGCGAACGGGGTTCGCATGCTCTGCACGGGATTTTCTCAAGTCCCGGCGGCCCGACATGGCATGAGCCGCCATGGCGCCGTGCGTGTACAACTGCAGCGGCTGGAGCCGTCGCAATGCGCCAAAGAAGCCAGCCGGTGGCGCAGGCCGCGCTCGCCGCGTGATTCACAGAGGAACATCAGGGAATCAAAAAAGTGAACCAAGTGAGAATCACGCGTCCCGCCCTCAGTCCGTTGCAATGTGACTTAGTGAGTCATAAACCGGATTCTGGATTTCTGGAGGCTGTGGTCCTGCGAATGAGTGCGCCATCTCCTGACTTTCGTCTGAAACTGGCGGATTCGGAAGCCGACCTTCTTGCTGCACAGCGGTTGCGATACAGTGTATTCGTGGATGAACTTGGTGCTGACGGCACGAATGTGGACCATGCGCTCAGGCTCGAGCAGGACAGGTTCGACCCCCATCTCGACCATCTTCTGTTGCTGGACAGAAACCGAGCGGCTGACGAGCAGGTGGTTGGTGTCTACCGCCTTCTGCGAGGCGAAGTTGCAGAACGCATTGGGCAGTTCTATTCCGAGGAGGAATATGACCTTGACGTACTTCGGCGAAGCGGTCGGCGGCTGCTTGAGCTTGGACGTTCATGCGTGCACGCCGACTACCGTGGCGGCACGGCAATGTTTGAACTTTGGAGCGGACTTGCGGATTACGTAACCCGCCACAAAATCGAGGTTCTCTTTGGTGTCGCGTCATTTCATGGCACCGATGTCGATTCGCTGGCCGAGCCGCTAAGCTATCTGCACCACCGCTACCTTGCTCCGACCGACCTGAGGGTGGTCGCACGACCCGAGCATGCTCAACCGATGGACCGGATTCCACCGGAGGCAATTGACCGACGCGCCGCGATGCTGGCGACACCTTCATTGATCAAGGCGTATCTTCGGCTCGGCGGATATGTCGGGAAGGGGGCTTGGACAGACCATGCATTCAACACAACGGATGTTTGTTTGATCATGGACACGGAACGTCTGAGTTCCAGTCAGCGCGCGATTTACTCACGACGTCGGGAATCGGCATGACAACCTGGCATTCGGAGATGGAACCGGATGAAGCACGGGTCAGCGCAGTTGGCTTCGCGCGCGCCAGTCTCCGCGTCGTAGCATTCGCAATCGTTGCATTCGGATGCCTTGGGGGCCTGTTACTTGTTCGCGTTGTCGAACCCCGGCTCTGGGGCCGTCGTCGTCCTTGGTCAAAGCGCATTCCGCGGCTTGTCTGCCGGTTCGCGTTCGTTGCAATGGGAATCCGCTATCGCAGGCATGGAACACCGATGAACCAGCCGGGCGCGGTCGTGGCCAACCATTCGTCGTGGATTGATATCTTCGCTGTATGTGCTGGAATTGATGTGTTTTTTGTTGCCAAATCAGAGGTTGCGGACTGGCCCGTCGTCAAGTGGTTTTCCCGGGCAGCAGGCACAATTCACATCAACCGCCGCAGAATGGAAGCCGCCGCTCACAGGGGGATTCTTGAAGCTCGCTTGACCGCGGGCCACAGGCTCATGTTTTTTCCGGAAGGAACGTCAACGGACGGAAGTTTGGTTCTTCCATTTAAATCAACTCTTTTTGCGCCATTTTTTGCAAATCAAATGAAGGAAATGTCTTGGATCCAACCCGTTACAGCAGTCTACCGTGCGCCCGACGGCGAGGATCCCAGGTTCTATTGCTGGTGGGGTGACATGGATCTCGGGCCTCATCTTCTCAGGGTTCTTTCAGCGCCCCGGCATGGATCCGTTGATGTTACCTTCCACCAGCCGCTGCGGGTTGCCGACTATTCGGATCGGAAGGCATTGGCTCATGCCTGCGAGAAAGTGGTACGAAAGGGCGTTTTCGGTTAGCGCTCCGTTCGGATTAGCGGTGCATGACCACCACCCATCCACTCGGAAACGGCTTTCGGGCTCGAGAATTGCTTCCGCAGCGCCGAACACTGTCAGTCCCAGCCGGCTAGCAGAAAAGATCCGCGACAGGTTCTCATTATTCAGAGAACCGGGCAGGTCGAGAAGAATTCGTTGTACGGTGTCCTGTTCCCGACACACTTTTCAAGCGTCAAGCGATTGCGTGTGTCAATTCAATGATCGCCTTGGCTGGGTCGTCATGTCCCCATATTTCCGGACCGATGCCAAAAAAGTCCGTGACCGGAGCAAGAGCGGCGACATGTGCGGCGTCAAGGGTACCCTCCGCAACGACCGGAACCTCGATCATTTCCGACCACCAGGCAAACAGATCATGTTCCGCATGGGTTCCATCACCCAATGAAGTCGGTGCGGCAGGACCGAACGACACATAATCCGCGCCAGCTTCGGCAGCGGTCATTCCGTCATGCCGTGAAGTGCTGCAGAACGCACCAACAATGGCATCGGGGCCAAGTGCTCCCCGGGCGGAACGAACCGACCGCGAGCCGGTGGCAAGGTGAACTCCGTCAAGTCCGGCTCGCCTCACCATCTGAATGTGCGTGTCGATCACCAGTGGAACATCGCGGCTATGCGCCACCTCCCGCAACGCGTCACAGGCGCGCTGCACCTGGCTTTCGTCGTCTGACGACAGGCTGAGGCGCAGACAGGCCACTTCCATGCTGTCAAGAACAGCGGATACCCGATCCGCGAAAATCAGGGAATCGAATGCCGGTGGCGTGATCAAGTAGATCTGCGGCCGTTCTGACTCGGTCATTTCTGCCTCTCGTTCATCGGCGCCATATAGACTGATGCCGTTATGCGGCCAAGCCACGGCATGGCCTGTAAGCGTCGCACTCGGATCCATTTATGGATTGACAGATGGAATTCAGCACATACCGGCAATCGACGGTCTTTCCCGGCGTGATCCAAATTCATACGGTCAACCTGCACAGCGTCTTATCCTGTCTGCACCATTCCCAAAAGCGCAATATATAGTCACATTTAGATTGAAGAACCTTACCTGCTATGTCAGTATTCGGAACAGGAATTCGAGGTGAGCCGCTCATGACAGGTGAACTCTGGCAGCGGATACTCAATATGCTTGGGCCATGTCGAGCGGCCCCACCTATCGCAGACCCGGATGGAGCCGAATCCGATCGGCCATTTAACGAGTGATCGAATGAATACAGACGGATCGGCGCCAGGTTTTCGCGGCAATGATGTAGGGCGAATGCCCGAATCCGGGCCGTTTGAACCAAAATCCGCGATTCGATCGAGAGTTTTCTCAATGAGCGGCCGTCCTTCAGTTAAGGGGCAATGCACTGGCTGATACGGTCGACAGCGCCACCAGAAGCCGGATCATGTCGTCGATCCGCGGCAAGGATACAAAGCCGGAAATGACGGTTCGCCGGGCACTTCATGCGTGTGGAATCCGGTATCGACTTCATGCAAAGGGATTGCCCGGCCGTCCTGATCTTGTGCTGCGCAGGTACCGTGCCGTGATTTTTGTGCATGGCTGCTTCTGGCATGGCCATGACTGCCCGATGTTCCGTCTGCCTGGAAGCAGGATTGACTACTGGATGGCAAAAATCGACCGCAACAGGGAGCGTGATCGGGAAGTCATGGCGAAGCTTGGCGAGCAGGGCTGGCGCAGGCTGACGATTTGGGAATGTTCGATGCGCGGCAAGGGAAAGATAACGATCGACGAAGTGATTCGGCAAACCATAGAGTGGCTGGAGGGATCGGAAGTGGAACTTGAGATTCAAGGGAATCACCCAAGCAGATAGAACTGAGGTCCAAAGGACTTCGTGGCAAGGCAAGCGGTGCCGCGCGCACGCCGTGCTGCGTCCGCTTGCTGGAATCGGTGTTCGGAATTATGACCGGCCACTCCAGAATCGGAGGCAAAAAATGCAGCCGTGTTTCGTATTGGTTCGTCCGCAGCTAGGTGAAAACATCGGCGCTGCAGCCCGTGCCATGGCAAACTTTGGATTGGACCAGATGCGGCTGGTCGCTCCGCGGGACCGTTGGCCGAATCCGAGCGCAGCAGCGATGGCAAGTGGGGCTGGTCGCCTGCTGGACGATGCGAGAATATTCCGCAACACCGCGGACGCGGTTGCTGACTGCACAACCGTTTACGCAACGACCGCCCGTCCACGCGGTCTGGCGAATCGGATCCTGACCCCGGAAAGCGCGATGCGTGAGGCGGTGGAAAAACTCGCCGAGGGTGAAAGAGTCGCTGTGCTGTTCGGACCTGAACGCGCCGGACTGGAAAACGATGATATTGCGAGGGCGAATGCAGTCATCTGCGTTCCGACAGCACCTGGATTCGCGTCCCTGAATCTCGCTCAGTGCGCCTTGCTGATTGCCTACGAGTGGCGTCGCCAGACAGTCGAAACACAGCCTGAACGCACTCAGCTGGCCGGAACCGAGATGGCTACCGGGCTGGAGGTGGAAAAGCTGGCCGAGCATTATGAGACGCGACTTGAGGAAGCGGGGTTTTTCTTTCCGGAAACGAAGGCTGATGGAATGAAGCAGGTGATGCGCAACCTGTGGAGCCGGATGCCGCTCACACGCGCCGACGTGCAGCTTCTTCACGGCATCCTGCGGCAGATGGTCCGCTGGAAGGCGCGTGGCTGACTTGCGGCGGACCAAGGCGCCCAGTAGCTTCCACGCACATGAAGTTTTTGCTTTCGAAGTTCCCTGAACTGCGCTGCGGGTAGGCCGAAATGACTCAGAAACGGTCCATCTTTGAAGAGGTCGGTGCCGAAAAGGCCTCGATCCCTCCCGTTCATGGAACAGGAATCATTGACAGGAATGCAAGGGCAGCGCGGCGGGGGCTGCGGATTTGGCTGGCCGTCCTGTTTGCGCTCGTGGCGGTGACGGTGATTGTGGGAGGACTTACCCGTCTGACGGATTCCGGACTCTCGATAACTGAATGGCGCCCGGTGAGCGGAGCGCTGCCACCAATGAGTTCGAGTGCCTGGGACGCAGAGTTTGCGAAATATCAATCGACGCCGGAATACCAGCAGCAAAACAAGGGAATGAGCCTTGCGGATTTCAAGGTGATCTACTGGTGGGAATGGGGGCACCGCCAGTTGGGACGTTTCATCGGAGTGGTCTGGGCCGCGGGGTTCCTTTTTTTCTGGGTCACGCGGCGAATCCCCGCAGGCTGGGCCGGACGGCTTCTTGTCCTGGGAATTCTGGGAGGACTCCAGGGTGCCGTCGGGTGGTGGATGGTAACGTCGGGACTGGTTGGTTCAGCCGTTGACGTAGCCAGCTACCGACTTGCGGCGCATCTCGGCATGGCGTTTCTCATTCTTGGCCTGATCGCATGGTTCATGTTCGATCTTGCCCGCCCAGCCCGTGAACTGATGCAGGCTCGACGACACCGAGAGGCCGGGCTTGGACCGCACACCGCCACACTGGTCGGTGTCGCGTTTCTTCAGATCCTGCTTGGCGGGCTGGTTGCAGGCCTCGATGCGGGTCGGAACTACACCGACTGGCCGCTCATGGCAGGCGGCGTTTTTCCGCCGGAAATGTGGCAGATCCAGCCATGGTGGCGGAACCTGTTCGAAAACGATGGAACGGTTCAGTTCATGCACCGGCTGTTTGGATACGTGCTTGCGGGAATTGGTATCGGTGTTTGGTACGCTGCGCGTCGAAGCGGCCACGATCGCACAAAGCAGATGGCGGATTGGATGGCTGTGGCTATTTGCGGGCAGGTGGCGCTTGGCATACTGACCGTGATGTCATCGGCGCCATGGCATCTGGCGCTCCTTCACCAGATCGTCGCGGTGGCGCTTTGGGTATCCGTCCTGCTTGTTCGGCACCAGGTGCGCTACCCTGCAGCGCAGTCATTGGAGGTATCTGTCTGATGTCCAGCTACGATGAGCTCATTGCCTTCGAGCGCAGTACGCAGGCACTGTCGGAAATAGCTGGACGGCTTGGCTGGGATCAGGAAACCGTCATGCCACCAGCGGCCACCGAGCAGCGCGCTGAGGAAATGGCCGCGATTGAGACGGTGCTGCATTCCCGCCGAACTGATCCAAAAGTGGGAGATTGGCTGGAATCCGTAGACGGAAAGGAACTGGACGAAATCGGGCGTGCGAACCTGCGCGTCATCCGCCGGGACTTCGAACGCACCAGTCGGGTGCCCGCTGAACTTGCTGCTGAAATCGCGCGGGCGACAAGCCTTGCGCGGGATAATTGGGTCCAGGCGCGCGAAGGCGAGAACTTCGCTGAATTTGCGCCCGCGCTCAAGCGGGTGCTGGATCTCAGGCGGCAGGAGGCCGCCGCAGTTGCTGACGGCGGCGAACCCTACGATGCACTGCTGGATGATTTCGAGCCGGGCGCAACGGCGTCCGGAGTCGCGGAAATGTTCAGTGCGCTGCGTCCAGGACTCGTTGCATTGGCCGACCGCGTTCTCGGGGCCGGTCATCAACCCGCATTGCCGGACCACACTTTTGACGAAGAGATACAGGTCCGTTTCAGCCGGGAAATGGCTGAGACCTTTGGTTATGACTTCAGCCATGGCCGTATCGACCGGGCTGTTCACCCGTTCAGTTCAGGAAGCGGCCTGGACGTGCGCATCACGATGCGCACTGATCCACGCGATCCGTTCAACAGCATTTACTCCACCATCCATGAAACCGGTCATGGTGCATATGAACAGGGAGTTTCCAGAAAGTACTTGCTGACACCGGTGGGGCAGGGCGCTTCAATGGGAGTGCATGAAAGCCAGAGCCGAATCTATGAGAACCAGCTTGGCAGGTCGCGCGCCTTCACAGGACATCTCTTCGGCCGGATGCAGAAACTGTTCGGCGACTTCGGTGTTGCGGACTCCGAGGCATTCTATAGCGTAGTGAACCGGGTTGCGCCCGGTTACATACGCACCGAGGCCGACGAGCTTCATTACAACCTGCATATCATGATGCGCTTTGATCTTGAGCGGGATCTGATTTCAGGCGCGCTCGAAGTGGACGATCTCCCTGAGGCATGGAATTCGCGGTTCGAGACAGATTTCGGCGTAGCGGTTGACCGTCCGTCAAATGGTGTCTTGCAGGACATTCACTGGGCGTCGGGTCTGTTCGGCTATTTTCCGACATACACGCTCGGCAATGTATATGCAGGATGTCTGCACAAGGTGATACGGCGGGATATTCCTGGACTGGACGGGCACCTGTCCAAGGGAGATACCGCACCGGCCACGGGCTGGCTGCGGAGAAATCTTCAGCAGCATGGCAGCCTTCGCGAGCCAGCCGAGACCATCACCGCGGCGTGTGGCTTCGTTCCTACAGTCCAGCCGCTCCTGGACTACCTTGAAGAAAAATTCACCGATCTCTACCGGCTGTGAAACCGTGGTTGCCGCTGGCCTGCGGAAGTCCGTCCCTTACTTGTCGCCTTGACAGATATGCAGAAGAGATGGGGCAAGGCGGTCGCCCGATCCATCAGTTTGCCGCTACCGCACCCATTCCGGACGCCGTTTTTCGAGAAACGCGGAGATTCCTTCTTCGGTTTCCCGGTTCAGCATGTTTTCCACCATCACCTTGCCGGTAAACTCGTAGGCCGCCTCAAGCGGCATCTGGATCTGCTCGTAGAACGCACGTTTGCCGATCCTGACGGCGGAGCCAAGCTTTCCCGCTATCAGGCTGGCGAGATCCGCTGTTTCGCCGGCCAGCGATTCGGGCGGCACGGCGCGGTTGATCAACCCAAGCTCGCAGGCTCTGCTGGCATTGATGAACTCTCCTGTGGACAGCATCTCAAATGCCTGCTTGCGCGGGACGTTTCGGGAAAGGGCCACCATAGGCGTCGAGCAGAACAGCCCGATGTTGACGCCGTTGACGCCGAACCTGGTGTCGTCGGCGGCGATGGCAAGGTCGCAGCTTGCCACCAGCTGGCAGCCCGCTGCAGTGGCAATTCCATGTACTTCGGCGATCACTGGCTGGGGAAGGCGTGGAATCGCCTGCATGATTTCGGAGCAGCGCGCGAACAGGCCAGCGAAGTATTCCGCTCCACCGTCCTTTTCAGCGCGGCCTGCCGTCATTTCCTTCAGATCATGGCCAGCGCAGAATCCCTTGCCTGCGCCTTTGAGGACTATGACGCGGATGCCGCCATCTTTGGAAAGAGCGTCAAATTCGGAACGAATCGCCTCGATCATCGCATCGCTGAGCGCATTCAGGTTTCCGGGAGAGTTGAGCGTGAGGTGCGCCACCGAATTTTGGTCAGTGCGTTCCAGAATTGCCATCTTGTTCTCCATTCGCTTTATCGGCAGTTGTATGGGCATTCAGGCGATGGGGAAAGCATGCAGCTCAAAATGAATCGCGATGGCTTGGCGGCGTTCATGTCTGAACAGTTCCCGCAGGTCGCAGGTGAGTTCACGATTGAAGAGGTCGATGCAGACCGCCTCGGCCTACGCCTGCGAGTCACGGACCGACATCTGCGCCCTGGAGGCACCGTGTCCGGCCCAACGATGTTCTCTCTTGCCGATGTCGCGATATACCTTGCGATACAGAGCCGAATTGGCCCGGTGCCGCTGGCGGTAACCACTAACTGTTCGATCGATTTCATGCGCAGGCCCCGCGCAGGCAGGGATCTTGTTTGCGAAGCCCGGCTCCTGAAGCTGGGCCGGAAGCTCGCCGTGGGTGACGTGCTGGTCTATTCGGAAGGTGACAGCGCACCGGTCGCGCGCGCATCTCTGACATATTCAATTCCACCCAGCGATTCGGGGCAGGATCCGGCCCGGAAGACCGATTCCTGACAGGACGTCATTCACAGTGGAATCTCATTGGAAACTTGGGGTAAATTAATACCCCACATCTAACTATCGATATTTCAAACGAAATTAATGCACTGTCGGCGCTTGACTGTAACGGCAGATCGAATAGAAAACCGCCCAACGTGATTCTCTTCGACCTAGGGCAACGATATGAAAACCTACACCGCCACTCCGGCGGACATCGAAAAGAAATGGATTGTGATCGATGCCGAAGGCGTCGTGCTCGGCCGTCTGGCCGCAATCGTCGCTGGCCGGCTGCGCGGCAAACACAAGCCAGGCTACACTCCACATATGGACATGGGTGACAATGTGATCGTCATCAATGCCGACAAGGTTCAGCTGACCGGCAACAAGCGTGCGGAAAAGACGTATTGGCGCCACACAGGCTATCCGGGCGGCATAAAATCCAGGAAGGCCGGCGAGATTCTGGAGGGCGGGCACCCTGAACGCGTTCTGATGATGGCAGTCAAGCGAATGCTCCCTGGAAACCGCTTGTCTCGGAGGCAGATGACCAACCTTCGTGTATACGCTGGCGCGGAGCACCCTCATGGGGCGCAGTCACCCGAGATTCTTGATGTCAAGTCGATGAACAGTAAAAATGCGAGGACCGCATAATGTCCGATCAATTGGATTCAATTCGTGACCAGCTGTCCAGCGCAGCTGAAGCCGAAGGGATTGCCGTGGCCGAAGAGGTCAGCCCGGCGCCCGAACCTGTACGCGACGAGCTCGGGCGGTCCTACGCGACCGGCAAGCGCAAAGACGCGGTCGCCCGCGTTTGGATCAAACCCGGCTCGGGTATCGTAACGGTCAATGGCAAAGAGCTTGCGGTCTATTTCGCGCGGCCGGTGCTGCAGATGATTCTGCGCCAGCCGTTCTCGGTTGCTGGCGTTGATGGGCTGTTCGATGTTCGCGCCACTGTGAAAGGCGGCGGTCTTTCGGGTCAGGCGGGCGCGGTGAAGCACGGGATTTCCAAGGCGCTGCAGCTCTATGATCCATCGCTGCGCCCGGCACTTAAGGCAGCTGGTTTTCTGACCCGGGATGCCAGGGTGGTCGAGAGAAAGAAGTATGGCAAGCGCAAGGCTCGCCGGAGCTTCCAGTTCTCGAAGCGCTGATATCGGCAAGTATTTCCGCAACGGCGGCTCCGGAACTTTTCGCGACAATCGGGAAGTTCCGGGCGGCGGCGCGATACGACAGGACGGGAGCTTCGCGGCGGCGATTCACCTAGCGGCGGGAATGATCGTGGCAAAATGAATGCCAACGAGGCCCTGAGGAGAACAGCAACCGTTCCCGGACAGCTTTGCACCGAAGGCACCTGCCCGGTGCGCGGTTCCGCAATGTTTTGACCGAAAACAACCGTTCCGGAATTCCCATCTCGGCATCCATGTGCATGCTGACCCCATGAGCGGTGCTGCTGCGCATTCGAGTTCCGCCCCCGTTGCCGAGGCTGGACGCATCGACGCACTCGACGTCCTTCGTGGCGTCGCGATGCTAGGCATCCTCGTGCTGAACATCCAGGCGTTTGCGATGCCCTCGGCGGTTTATTTCAATCCCACCGCGCTCGGTCCTCTCGAAGGCGCGGACCTCTACGTCTGGGTCATGGGCCGGATGCTTGCCGACCAAAAGTTCATGACCATTTTCTCGATGCTCTTCGGGGCGAGCATCGTCCTGATGTCGGAACGGGCGGAAGCCCGGGACGACGTTCGCCGAGTGCATTACCGCAGGATGGGGTGGCTGCTCGTCATTGGACTTCTCCATGCCCACCTTCTCTGGTCCGGCGACATCCTATTCCTCTATGCGGTTTGCGGGATCCTAGTCTATCCACTTCGCCGACAGCCGGCGGGACGACTGCTCGTACTCGGAGTGGCGCTGCTCGCGGTCGCCTCGGCCTATTCGATCTTTGCGGGATTGACGCTTCCGTACTGGTCGGAAGAGGCACGGTCCAGTTTTACGGCCGAAATGTGGAAACCGACGCCGGAGATGATCGAGGCGGAGCTTGCCGCATACCGGGGCGGTTGGCTCGAACAGCAATCGTTCCGGTCAGCAAGCGCCGTCGAGTTCGAGACCGAGGCCCTGCTTTCCTGGGGCCTGTGGCGCGCAGGCGGATTGATGCTGATCGGGATGGCGCTCTTTCGGAGCGGTGTCTTCAGCGCGGAGCGCTCGCCGCGATTCTATATGGCCCTCATCGCGGCGGCGATCTTTGTCGGACTGCCGCTCGTTGCGTACGGCATCATCATCGACTTCGGGCGCGGATGGCCGCTCTGGTCGTTCTTTTTGGGTGCGCAGTTCAACTATTGGCCGAGCATTGCGGTCAGTCTGGGTTATGTGGGTTTGGTCATGCTCGCGTGCCGAACGAATGCATTGCACGCGGCGACCCGTCCGTTCGCGGCAGTCGGACGAACCGCCCTCACCAACTATCTGCTGCAGACGGTTCTTTGCACGACTCTCTTCTACGGCCACGGTCTTGGCTGGTTCGGGTCAGTGGACCGCGTAGGGCAGGTCTGGGTGGTGATCGCCGTCTGGGCGGTGCAACTCGTCGCTTCATCACTCTGGCTGCGGTGGTTCCGCTTCGGCCCTGCCGAATGGGCATGGCGCTCAGTCACATATGGCACTCTCCTGCCGCTGCGCCGACTCCGATGGGCGAACCCCGAGATGCCTGACGACAGACGGTAATGTTCTGCCGTTCAACCGGGCTACGACCGCAATTCGAGCCGATGTACGGTGACCAAGCTATCCAAGTCCGTCGCGTCGACACCTGCTCACGGCCCAGCTTCGGTAGACGTCCCGGCCGTGCGGTGTCACGGAGACCCAAGAGGCCCTCGCCGTTGCCGGGCTTCAACGCTTTGGCATCACGGGCGGTCTCGGCCCGGGACGGCCCAGTCGGTGAAGTGGATTGAAGCGGAAAACCGGTTCCCGGGAAGTCCGGCCACGCTGTTGTGGTGACCGGTTCAGCGGCCGCGGGCTCAATATCCGGCAGTGAACTTCCGTGAAATTCCGGCAATTGAAAATCAGCCTCCGGACGACCTATTGCCAGTTCCCGAAGTCAGGATCAGGCCAGGAACACCAGACTTCACCAATGTTCCCAAAGGTTTGCCGACTGAGAGCGAAGGAGGATGGATGGGATTCATATCCATCCAACATGCGCCTTTCCGCGATGCAAAGGAAGCTCGCCAAAATAACTTAGTCAGAACGACCTGTTCGCAAGATACAGTTCCATCCGCCGTGGAAAGCCGTCGCGGCAGATGTTCAGGCCGTTCATCCGTACGTCGAAGACCTTGACGCCGAGAGGCTGTTCGCTGTCGTCGACCCGCAACTGGACCCGCAGTCCGGGACATGTGGTGGTCGCGGCGACGAGCTCGACGATGACTTGGCAGCTTACAGCGGCTGCTGAATCCCGCATTGCATTGTCCTGAATGCTCGGTGCTGTTCCGGACTGTCCTGTCCGCGATTTCGGGCGTGGCCGGGTCATTGCGGGACAGCACCGGGCATTCCATCGCCTGACCGGACGGCCTGATCCTTTCTTTCGGGGCGGGACGGGCTTTCCGAAGCAGTCGGGGAGGCCCGCCCGGCCTTGAGGGTCGGCGGGGTTTCATAAGGACTTCCAAAGAAAAGGACTTCCAAAGAGCGCTGGCGACTGGGCGCCGGACATGCGCAGGATCCGCCCCCCTTTGCAGGACGTGCTGGGGGTCGTCAGTTCACGTCTGCCGGAACCGCCCGAACACGAGGCACGCTCCGCGCCAATTTAATTCACGACAGCATTGACATACAACGAACACGTCGTATATTACAGTATACGACAATTCTGATTTACAACAAAAGAAACATAGAAATGGGAAGTGTTCCGGAATTCTACATCGGAAGTCCTGTCGAATCCGCCGACTTGCGATTTCGCGGCGAGTTCGTGGCGGAACTGTGGAAAGCCTTGCGCATCGGCCATGTAGTTCTCACAGCACCCCGGCGAACCGGCAAGACCAGCGTAATGGACTATCTGCGCGACTGTCCAGAGAACGGATTCCGGGTGGTGTCGGTCAACGTGCAGGATCTGACTCACCCAGCCGACATCTTTCTGGTATTGCTCGATGCATTCCACGATGCGTACCCGGGTTTCCTCCGAGACCGGCTTGCCAAAGGCTGGGGACACGTCAGCGGCGCGTTCGACAGGGTCGAATCGATCGGAGCCGGTGGCTTCAGGCTCGCGCTTCGCGGAAGCGATCCCGACTGGAACAGGAACTGGCGCCGGCACGGCGACACGTTCCTCGCCCGGGCCCGCGCCACCGGAGTCCCGATTCTCCTCATCATCGACGAATTCCCAGACATGCTGCTCAACCTGTCCCGGGAAGATGAAGAGCTGCTGCGCGAGTTCCTTGCCTGGCTTCGCACCCAGCGTCAGAAGCCTGCTCCAAGCCGGGACTCGATTCGCTGGCTGGTCGGAGGCTCGGTCAACCTGACCAGCACCCTCCACGCGCTCGGAATGGTCGACCTAATCAACGACCTTCAAGACATATCCCTGCCGCCGCTCACCGACGAGGACATCCAGACATTCGTCGTGGACATGCTGGACGGTCGGGAGGTTCCGTTCGATATCGAAGTTCCGCAGCGCCTCGTCGCCCGGCTGGGCCGCCCCATTCCGTATTTCATGCAGATCGCAACGCAGAATCTCTTTCGGCTATGGAAACGCGAGCAGCGCAGTCTCGCCTCGACGGACGTCGATGCCGTCTTCAACGAGATGATTGTCGGGTCCGCCGCCCGCACCCAGCTGCAGCACTACCACTCAAGGATCCGTCAGTATTACGAAGGACCGAAACAATCAATCGCCCTGGCCCTGCTGGGCCAGATCAGCGTAAGCGAGGTGGGCCTGGCGCGCGCAACGCTGCTGCAGGAGGCGGAACGGGCGCTGGCGGGACTCGGCGCCGGTCTCCCGGAGCATGAACGCCGACAGCTGTTCAACCGGCTCATGTTCGACCTTGAGAATGACTTCTACGTCGTAGAGGTCGAGGGAGGGCGCTACGACTTCGCGAGCGGCGTGCTGAAGTCGTGGTGGAGGAAGTACCATGCCTGAGCTGGCCCCAGCTTCGAATATCGGCCTCTACCGGTCCGGAGTGACCAGCCCGGAGCGCCTGCGCCACACCACCGTCGCGCGTGAACACGTCCTAGACAACACCGTCGCGTCCCTGCGCGGGTCAGTGCGCCGAAAGTCGAAGAACCACCTGCTTTTCATCGGTTCGCGCGGCATCGGCAAATCCCACCTGCTCTCGTGCATCGAAGACACCGTCCGTTCGGACACGGCGCTCGGGGAAAGGATCGTGGTCGCCCGGTTCCCGGAGGAATCGAACCGGATCCTTTCTTTCGCCGATTTCCTGATCGGCCTGTGCGAGATCCTAAGCGAGGTTCTTGAACACGAGCGGCGCTGGGCGGAACTCCTCGCTGAAGTGCAGACCGAAGAAAACGACGCTA
The DNA here is from genome assembly GCA_022824145.1 of Rhodobacter sp. GTDB lineage: Bacteria > Pseudomonadota > Alphaproteobacteria > Rhodobacterales > Rhodobacteraceae > JAPOUP01. Next base: position 16,085 of record JAJEAY010000100.1, read on the forward strand.
GGGTCGTGGACACGCTGGTGCCTGCCATCCGGCAGGAGAACCGCCGGCACGGACGCACTCTGGTCATCATGCTCGAGAACCTGGGCGAAATCCTGTCGAGGCAGATCCGCGACAGACGCGATGTCGCGGCCCTGCGCAAGTTTCTCATGGCCGACAACGGCTGCCTGCTGTTGGCCACCGCGCCGATGCATTTCGACGGAATCACGGACATCCGACAGCCGTTCTACGACTTCTTCGATGTCCAGATGCTGGAGAGTCTGAGCTTCGAGGAAACGGTCGAAGTCATCCGCCGCAACCTCGATTGGGAAAACCGCACGGACATGCTCGCGTCCATGGAAGAAATGAGACCGCGACTGGAGGCGCTCTATCGCATGACGGGAGGGAATCCACGGCTGACGATCATGCTCTACGAG
>JAJEAY010000136.1 GCA_022824145.1 Rhodobacter sp.
CTTTGGCGGTTCTTCGATGGGCAGAATATTTTCACAGCGTCCATGGAAGATCCTCAATTTCTAAACCAGTTGCATCGGGCTGAGGTTGCTCTCTCCAAAGAGGACACTCTACTTTGCAAAATTGAAGAGACGCAAGAACTCTTTGGGAATGCCCTCAAGTCATCGGCGCGAATCGTTACGGTGATTGAACATATTCCCGGTGCTCGCCAACTCCGGCTTCTGTAGATGAAGCGGCCTGTCTAGCATTGGATATAATCCCCCTGACTTAAGCAAGCGTTGGGAGTGCACGTATTGCCCTGTGATTCTCCGGTCATTATCTGGTTTCGCCGTGACTTGCGGTTGGGCGATCACGCGGCGCTTTCTTATGCAGCAGCGACGGAACGGCCTGTCGTGCCGGTCTTCATCCACGATGAGGTGGTTGGCGCGCTTGGCGCGGCACCGAAATTCCGGCTTGGGCTCGGGCTTTCGGAATTTTCCCGCAAGCTGAAAGACATCGGGTCTAGGCTGATCCTTCGGCGGGGCGATGCGCTTGGCGCGCTGAGGAATCTGATCGCAGAGACCGGGGCGGGAACAGTGGTCTGGCAGCGTGCCTACGATCCGCGTTCGGTCGCCCGCGACAGGACGCTCAAGCCTGCATTGGAAAGCGCTGGTGTCGAGGTGCATGTGTTTCCAGGGCATGTCCTGTTCGAACCCTGGACGGTCCGAACCCAGAGCGGCGGGCCCTATAATGTCTTCACTCCGTTTTGGCGAGCGGTCAGGAATCTGGATCCCGGTTCATCCTTCCCTTCTGTCACGCGCCTGCGTCCATGCGAGGCATGGCCGTCGAGTGATCCTCTTGACAGCTGGAAAATGGATTTCGCGATGCAGCGGGGCAGGGCGGTGGTGGCAAGACATGCCGTTGTAGGCGAGGCGGCCGCCCTCAACCGACTGGAAAGATTCATGAATGATGGGATCGAAGGCTACGGAAGCCAAAGGGATGTTCCGGGCGTGGACGGAACCTCGCGCATGTCGGAGCATCTGGCGGTCGGAGAGATTTCAGCGCGCACTGTTTGGTCGGCATTAAAGGCTGCTCAGGAAATTGGCTGCGGAGCGGAAGATTTTCTGCGCGAACTGGTGTGGCGCGAATTCGCCTGGCACCTTTTGTTTCATGCGCCGCATATGGCTGATTCGAACTGGAAGCCGGCCTGGAGCAACTTTCCCTGGAACGAAGACGAGAGCGCAGCGGAGGTACTTGCCTGGCAGCGCGGGCGGACGGGAATCGAATTCGTTGATGCCGCCATGCGCGAACTCATGGTAACGGGATACATGCACAACCGCGCGAGGATGGTTGTCGCAAGCTACCTAACCAAGCACTTGATGACGCACTGGCGAATCGGGCTTCGATGGTTCGAGAACCACCTTATCGACTGGGATCCGGCCTCGAATGCATTGGGTTGGCAGTGGTCGGCGGGTTCCGGACCGGACGCGGCGCCTTATTTCCGCATCCTGAATCCGGAGAGGCAGCTGGCGCGGTTTGATGCTGACCGAGTCTATGTCCGAAAGTGGATCGCGGAGGGTCAGTCCAGCCCTCCCCGAACTGCGCTTGAGTATTTCGATGCCATTCCGAAGAGTTGGGAAATGACAGCGGATACTCCCTATCCGCAGCCAATCGTTCCGGTGGGAGAAGGTCGTGCCCGGGCGCTCAAGGCATATTCCGAGATGCGGTCATGAAAGAAGCGCACCCGTTCACGGAACGGCCATCTTCAAGGCATTCAGGCACTTCCGCCGAACATCGTGTCGTGCGGAAGCCCTGAAATCCCGTCAGTAAGTTCGGATCAAACCAACAAGCCGGCCTTGGACCTCAACCTGGTCGCCACGGTACTCCTGGGTGCTATAGGCCGGGTTTGCTGCCTCAAGGGCGATTTTGGATCCTTTGGCGCGGAACCGCTTCAGCGTCGCTTCGTGCCCTTCAACAAACGCCACGACAATGTCGCCGTTGTCTGCGGTTTTCGTTTCGCGGATCACAACGACATCGCCGTCGTTGATTCCTTCCTCGATCATCGAGTCGCCCTTGACTTCCAGCGCGTAGTGGCGCGCGTTTCCGGACAGCATGAGGGCGGGAACCGGCACGCTGTCCAGGACGTTGCTTACCGCTTCGATCGGAACACCGGCGGCGATGCGGCCCATCATTGGCAGATCGAGCGTGCCCGTGGATTCTGCCGGCTCTTCCGCAGGTGAAGTCTCGGTTCGGCCACCGTCGATCACCTTGGGAGCGAATCCGGTATCCTTTGGCTGCGGCTGGGGAAGTTTGATCACTTCGATGGCCCGCGCACGATGCGGCAGCCTTCTGATGAACCCGCGTTCTTCAAGCGCCGCGAGATGCCTGTGAATCCCGGATTTCGAGCGAAGCCCCACCGCTTTCTTCATCTCGTCGAACGACGGGCAAATCCCCTCACGGGCAATCCCATCGTGGATTACATCAAGCAGATCCTTTTGCCTTTTTGTCAGCATGTCACTTACCTTTCCTTGGCAAGGCTGATTCGGTTCTGAATATGTTCTACACTTGTTCCAGACTTGGGTCAACATATTGATTGCGGAATTCAGCAGTTCCCGGTAGGCTGCCCGTCGGCCTGCCGGACAGCCGGTTCGGGCGGTCGGCACGGCCGGTCCATTCCGGCTGCGCACGGCTGAAGGCCGGGCGGCTGCCCGTTTTCTGAAAATTCGGCGAAGGGCGGGAGC
>JAJEAY010000082.1 GCA_022824145.1 Rhodobacter sp.
GCCGGAATCCTATGCGAACCACGCGCAGTCCTGGCTGCGACGTGGTGTGCAGGTCATCGGTGGCTGTTGCGGCATGGGCGTCGACCACATCAAGGCCCTGCGCGGAATACTGTAGTCTGGTTCTGCAACCCGTGGCGGACGTGTCAGCCGGAAACTTCGATGCCTAGGATCGGCAATTACAAGCAGCGGTGGTTGCAAAATCCGGCGCATTTGACCGACAATCTGGCAAGACTGCCTCCGTTCCACCCTGAAGAAGCTGCGGGAGGATCATTTGGTTCCCGAACGCCCGGTAGTTGCACGGGGAACGTGCAGGTAATTCGATTCCCGGCATTGAATTCAGCCTGTGCCGAGAATGGAGGCCCACTCCAGACTCGTGCTACGATATCAGGAAATGAAGATCGTCAAGCACGAAGCGCACTTGAATTTGAATGACAAGGCACCTTTCGGCAATTCGTCGATTGGTTGCGGAGGCGGGCAATGAACGCGTCAGGAAACAACTGGTTTGACGATCAAATCTCCGAGGCATTGGGGCAGAGCGAAGCAATACCTGCAAAGGTTGCCTATGAAGGCGCGTTTCAACTGACCTCCATCGTCGATGTCTCGAGTCTGGCGCTTGCTGCCATGACGTCCGCCGCGCAGCAGTTGGCTGCGCTGGTTGGCGCTGCAAAGGTGTCCATCGACCGACGGCGTGCCGAGCTTTGGTGCGGCATGACGCTGAAGCCGCAGAAATGGACCTTGCCTGAAGCATGGGATCCCGTTGCCGGAAATTACCGGGCAATGGATGGCTGGATACGTCTCCACACGAACGTGCCGCGACATCTGTCAGCCGCGCTTCGCGTGCTTGGAGCGGATGCCAACCGCGACGCAGTGGCCCACAAGGTTCTGTCATGGAATCGCCTTGATCTTGAACAGGCCGTTGTCGAGGCGGGTGGCGTGGCCGCTGCAATGAACGGGTTGGCTGATTGGGCAGCGCATCCTCAAGGACGGGCCGTGGCCAATGAGCCATTGATCCACTGGCACGAAAGCCCGGGGTCCAATTCCCGATTGCCGCCATTCGCAGGAAGCCTTGACGGCCTGCGGATCCTCGATTTGACACGCGTTCTGGCCGGGCCAGTCGCAACGCGCTTTCTTGCAGGGTTCGGCGCCAGCGTGCTCCGGATCGATCCGCCGCACTGGCGGGAGGACGGGGTCGAACCCGAGGTGACGCTTGGCAAGGCCTGTGCGAGTCTTGATCTTAACAAGACGAAAGACAGGATTAGATTTGAAACCTTGCTGTCCGAGGCGCATGTGCTCGTGCACGGCTACCGCCCCGGCGCCCTTGATCGGCTCGGATACGACGAAAGCCGTCGTCGCGAGATCAATGCCGATATCGTTGACGTGTCACTGTCTGCATATGGCTGGACGGGGCCATGGCGGGAACGGCGCGGCTTTGACAGCATCGTTCAGGTCAATTCGGGCCTTGCACAAGAGGGAATGAAGCGCTTCGGCACTGACCGGCCGGTGCAATTGCCGATCCAGGCATTGGATCATGGTACCGGCTATCTGATGGCCGCCGCCGCGCTATGCGCCTTGCGCCGGCAAAGGTCTGACGGCCGTGCCAGATCGGCAAGGCTGTCGCTGGCGCGAACAGCTCATCTGCTGATTGCCAACGGCGTTCGGGATCCGATCACTCCGACGCCCAGCGAGACTTGCGCTGCGGAACTGGCGGAGATGACGCATTGGGGGCCGGCGCGTCGAGTCACCTTTCCAGCTGAGTTGGATGGGCGCGGTCCAGTTTGGCGACGAAAGGCCGCACCGTTTCGCACCGCCGATGCTGAATGGCCAACGCATGGAAAATAAAACGTAGGAATCTCAGACGTGCATGGGTCGATGGCACTTCGGTCACCGGGAATCAACCCCGAGTCTGACGGGCCGATCCCACGTCACTGCTCAACTTCCTCAAGGCATGCCTTCGATCCTGATGAGGGCGCGGTATCTGGTCGGGAGTGCCTCGATGAAAATACGGCCCTCGACCCAGATGCAGGGCGGGCGGCTCCTTGCGCACATCATGCGGCAGAAAAATCCGGCGCCCAACGTTTTCCTCAAGCGTCCTTCCACAATCTTCTATAGGTCACGTTGGACTTTGTGCTGCCGCCCCGCCAAAGAATGGCACGTTGTTCCGGTAGGGGCCCATCCGCTCGACTATGGCACGACATGCGCCTCATCTCGCCATCGATGAAGCTGACGTAGCTGAAGCAGCTCCGAAGCGACTCACCATTGTTTGGCAAGAGTGGCGGACCCCTGAATTTCCAGGGCAGGCCGTCTCCCATTACGTGTAACCCAAACCGGCTGAGTTCTTTACCCGAAATGCCCATTTGCGAAACCGAATGCATGTTCGCTTCGCGACAATCGGCCAACTGCACTCTCTCGGCACGGCCTTGTATCGCTTTCCCTGACCGATGACCTCGTTGCCGCATAAGGAAGTCCAATTTTGGGGGCGCGCCCTGTCCGCCGCGGCGCTTAGGTCATTCAGGTGTTGTGACGCGAGACCCACTTCGGAAATTCTAGCCGTGTCTGACCCGCACTTCGTATCCCGCTTCTTCGGGCTCGTCGTCAAGCATCTCCGCCGGAAATCCCGGTGCACGTATGCTCAGTCCGGTGGAGTCTTCGTAGCGACGGACAATGTTGGGAGACAGTTCGCGCGGCCCATAGGCTTCAACGGCGTCATTGAAGATCTGAACCAGCAGCGGCGACAGCGCCAGATTCACTCCTCTGTCCTTGGCAAGGCGGTCGAACAGGCCGATGTCCTTCAGGACGAGGTCCATTGTGAAGTTTATGTCGCGACTGCCATTTAGGATGACCTGACTCTCTGTCTCGTGAACAAAGGAGTTGCCGCTTGAAATCCGGATTGCTTCATATGTGGTGTTCAGGTCCATTCCCGCTGCCTTTGCGGTGACGAGCGCTTCAGCCAATGAGACCAGATTCGCGGTGGCGAGATAGTTGGTCAGTACCTTGAGTATGGATGCAGAGCCCACGTCGCCGGTATGCAGGATGCGCCGTCCCAGCATTGAAAGCACCGGTAAAGCCCTTTCGAAGGTATTTCGGGCGCAGCCAGCGAAGATTGAGATGTTTCCCGTAGCTGCTCGATGGCAGCCTCCGGACACCGGGCAGTCGATCGCCTGCGCGCCCTTGGCCGACACGAGTTTGGCCATGCGCCGCACTTCCTCGGAGTCGGTTGTGGACATTTCGGCCCAGATCTTGCTTTCACCAAGTCCCTCAAGGAGTCCGTCTTCCGCCTCCATTACAGCGGAACAGGCGGCAGGTGACGGGAGGCAGGTAATGACCATGTCGCAGTTTTCTGCCATTTCGCGTGGCGAGTCGGCCCAACCGGCGCCCTTGCTGAGAAATGGCTGCGCCGCGCTCCTGTCGAGGTCGCGTACAGTCAGGTCGCAGCCGTTCCGGAGAAGACTGCCTGCAAGCTTTCCACCCACGTTGCCGAGACCCACGAATCCGATCTTCATGCTTTTTCTCCCACCGGTAGATTCTCACGATAGTTTTCGGATTCGTGATTGGAAAGTTGGGAAAAACCGGCGTGTTTTATGTCGTTCGGAGACATCGGTTGCTAAGCGGCGTTCTTTGGAAAGGGATCAAACGGACATTTCGAAGGTTTGGAGACCGTCGAACGTCAGTCACTTTCCATTCAGTGTTTGGTTGCCTGAACTGGATCGG
>JAJEAY010000126.1 GCA_022824145.1 Rhodobacter sp.
GCTGTATACCAGCTGTTCGGATACTCCCCGCACAGATCATTCGCGTAAAGCGGAGTCATTTTTGCTGTGGCAGATGTTCAGGCTCCCGGAATAAGGGAATCTGTCGAGAGTCTGGGCGCTCGCAGTATTTGACCGAAGCGCGGGATCTGGCGGTTCCCAATCCGGGTATGTCATGCATGGTTCTTGACACTTCAGACTCTTGCTGGAAGACGTTGAAACTACTGTGAATCAAGCGAAAATTCGCATGGCATCGAGTTATTCGGCCCTATGTCGTTGGATTCCGCCACAGATCAACAGCATCCAATGGAATCGAAGCGTAGACGGACCTGGTGAAGGGCGCAATCCGCTTTCGGACCAAGAACGGAAGCCGTCTCGTGTCGTGGCGCGCTACCTAGTTCAGTCCCGATGTTTCCGAGTCGTCAGCGCTTTGCGGAAAAGTCCGGTGCAGTATTCAGCAGACCCGCTTCCCGCCTCGCCAAACAGCGCGCACGACCGGCGTAGATCCAAATGCATGAACCTGTACCAGATCGCCAAGGCAGCCTTCGGCGATTCTTCCGCGATCTGTCAGTCCCGTCGTATCTGCGGGGGTGGTTGCGACCGTCTGAACAGCACGCGGCAAGTCTTCCCACAGCGCAGCCAGCTTGAAGGCCGAATCCATCAGAAGCGAAGGGACGTAGTCGGAGGATACTATATCAACCAGTCCCCGCTCTGCCAGTTCCAAGGCCGAGACGTTGCCCGAGTGCGATCCCCCACGGATCAGGTTCGGCGCACCGATGATGATCTTTATCCCAGCCTCGCGGCAGGCTTCGGCAGCTTCTACAGTTGTCGGAAATTCGCCGAGCGTTACGCTCAGCCTCTTGGAGTGGCGTACCTGGTCGGCCGTGGTGTCGTCGTGGCTTGCCAGCGTGGCCCCAAGCCGGTGCGCAGCGTCCACCGCTGCGATTTCGTGCACGTCCCCGACGCGTGCCCGGACAGAATGCCGATGCGCAATGTGTTCTTCGTACTGATCGTCCGAGAAAGAGTGTTTGCCAGCCAAATACTGTTTGAGCTTCGCCATATCCCGGAATTGCCGCTGTCCTGGGGTGTGATCCATCAGACTGATGATTCCGACCCGATCTTCCGGCGAAAATTCATCCAGCTCGTCGATCAGTGTTTCGGAGCAGATCTCTGCCCGCAGGTGAAGCAGGTGGCGGGCCCGCAGGAGGCCCTGCGCACGCATCTCAAGGATCTCGCTGGCGACGCTGCGTGCGTACTTTGCGTAGTTTCCTGCGCTGTGGAGAAGCGATCCGACCCGCAGCGCGTCAAAGACTGTCGTGATTCCGACTGAGGCAAGCTCGCCGTCGTGGGCAAGTATTGCGGTTATGTGAGGCAGGTCTACCTTGGGGCGCGGCCGGATGTGGTGCTCCAGATTGTCGGTATGGAGTTCAACCAAACCGGGAAGCAGATAGTCTCCGCACAGATTCTCAGCACCCGCTGGAACCCCTGAACCTTCTGTGATGCCGACGATCCGCTTGCCCTCGAGATGCACCGCACCCGTAATGATTCCGTCGCGAAGAACGATCCGGGCTGCGGCAAGACATTGCGTCGCCTCCGATAAAGTTCCATGCTCATCCGGCGGGGACGGGGAGACTATGTGAGTGTCCATTTCAGACTTCCACAGATACGCTGTCTATCATTTGCCCGATGACAGGGATTTGGCTGAATTCGGTGCATCCTGGCTAGGATGGGATGTAGTTGCCGGAACACCGCGTGCGCAACCGTTAGTTTCCGGTGTCGCGGAAATAACCGCCACTCCGCGCAGGTATGGCTTCCACGGCACGCTGAAACCGCCGTTTCGCATGGCCCGCGGGAGACGGCTGGAAGAGCTTGAAGCCAGCGTTGCATTGATCGCCGCACAGAGCCCGCCAATCGTTCTTGATGGATTGGCGCTGGCGCATATCGGCAGTTTCATTGCGCTTGTGCCCGCAGGCGACACCTCCCTGTTGGACAGCTTTGCCTTCAAATGCGTTACCGAACTGGATCGATTCCGATGCCCCCCGGATGCGGTTGAGATCGGTCGACGCCGCCAGGGTCTGACCCGGCGCCAGGATGCGCTGCTTGCCCAGTGGGGCTATCCATATGTAGCAGAGGAATTCAGGTTCCACCTTACTCTGTCCGCCAGGCTTGAGGCTGCTCAGGCAGAGCGGATCCAAGCTGACCTCGCGATTCTCCTGCCGCCATTGCCTAGGCCGTTCAGGATCGCTTCGATTTCGCTTCTCGGCGCGGACCGCCATGGAATGTTTCATCAAATTCATCGCTATGCGCTCACCGGGTAAAGACGCTTCACGACAATGCCAAGCGTTTCCTCAAGCGGTCCATCATTGCCGACGGATACGATGTGAAGCCCGGTTTGCAACGGAACGTCGGTTCGGCTTCGGGCTTCCGCAGCCGGACTGTCATTTGATGCTGTGCAGTGCGAATTAACGTGGAACCGGGTCATCAGTTAAATCACCTAGGAGAGGTCCAGCATGGCTGAATCGGAAATTCTCGAGCCTCAGAATTGGACGATTCCAGTGCCAATAGCCTTTGGCCCCGGCCGCTTGGCCGAAATCGGGGACAGATGCTACGGTATAGGCATCCAGAGGCCGTTCATCGTTACCGACAGGGGGAGCCGTGGCTTGCCGTTTATCGGGCAGTTGCAAACGTACCTGGCGCAGTCAGGCCTGAGATCAGGTCTGTTCTGGGACATTTCGCCAAATCCGCGTGACGATGAGATCGGAGCCGGCTGCGCAGCATTTGTCGCTGGCGACCACGACGGCATTATCGCCATCGGGGGCGGAAGCGCGATGGACGGCGGAAAAGCTGTCTGTCTGACGGTGAAGAGCGGCCTGGACCTTTGGGCGTTCGAGTACGAAAAACCAGCACCTGATGCTGCGCCCGAATTTCCAGCTTTGATCACCATCCCCACTACTGCCGGAACCGGCGCCGAAACGGAAAGCACGGCGATGGTGACCCATATCGGAAAAGGAATGAAATTCTGCATATGGCACCCGAAATGCAAACCGGCTTTGGCTTTGCTTGATCCGAAACTGACGCTTGGTTTGCCCCCAAACCTGACAGCCTGGACCGGGGCAGACGCCATGACCCACGCGATGGAGGCCTTTCTCGTGCCTGGCTTCCATCCGCTGTGCGACGGAGCCGCGCTTGAAGCGCTGTCACTGGTGGCGAAATCGCTTCCCGTCGCTGTCCGCGAACCGGATAATCTTGAAGCGCGCAGCGGAATGCTTGTCGGATCCTGCCTTGCCGGAATTTCTTTTCTCAAAGGTCTGGGTCTCGTGCACGCGATCTCACATATGGTCGGCGCCGAATACGACACCCAGCACGGCCTGACCAATGCGATAGTCCTGCCGGTGGTGCTGAGGTTCAACCTGCCAGGCTTGGACGCCAAGGTGATCCGAATGGCGGAGGCGATGGGCATCGAGGATCGAACCGTCGAAGGATTTGTCCGTGCTGTCGAATCGATACTGGACGAGATCGAAATACCCAGGTCACTGGGTGAAATTGGAGTTCCAACGGACTGTGCAGGCAGGATCGCCCGGAAAGCCATTCAGGACAGCGCTGCCGCTACCAACCCAAGGCGAGCCTCCGTGGCCGAGATCAGCAGCTTGGTGACGAAGGCAATCTCGCAGGCCCGCTAACATGTACGTATCCGCCGAATCGATATGCTCCGCGGTTCACGATGGCTAAGGGAGCCGACGCGAAGAATGGGAGCGGCCGACCCTTGATTCACTGAGGCTTGATCTGGCGCCTTGATTCGAGAATGCTCGCCAAGCTGCGCAGCTCATCTGAATTCACTTGGAGCTTTCGCGATGTACAAACTCTACTACGCGCCCAAAAGCGCCTCTATGGGTGTCCGGGTCATCCTTGACGAAATCGGTGCGCCGTAGGAACTTCTCGAAACGTCGATCTTGAAGGGCGAACGACGACCGCCCGAGCAAATGAAGATCAATCCGAATGGCTGGGTTCCAGTGCTTTTGTGGGATTCCGGCACCATGTATGAATGCGCCGCGATAACGATCTTTCTGTGCGACCGCCACCCGGAAGCCCGTCTCGCACCTGCAGTAGGCGAACCGACACGGGCGCTCTATCTCCAGACGCTCGTGTATTTCTCCAACTCTGTACAGAACGCGTTCCAGCTCACTTACTATCCTGACCGATTCGCCAATTCTCCCCACGGAGAAACAGGCGCGAAACAGCGAGGCAACCGTCGGCTGCGGGAGACCTGGTCAGTAGTCAACCAGCAGATCGGCAGCAATGATTGGGGGATTACAAAGAAGCGTTGACAAAACCATCAAAACCTCCTATATTGTTGGCAACAGCAAAAGGAGACGAGAATGCCCAAGCCAGCCCCCGGAAAGTCCCATCGCGAAGGAATGACAGTCGTCCAGATGATGGACATGTTCCCTACCGAAAAGGCGGCGACGGAATGGTTTGAGTCCGTGATCTGGCCGAATGGCCGTCACTGCCCCAAGTGCGGATCGGTGAACACCTGCACGGCAAGCCACAAGTACATGCCTTATTGGTGCGGCGACTGCCGGAGCTATTTCTCCGTCAAGACGGAGACGGCGATGCAGAGGTCCAAGGTTCCGCTCCGCAAGTGGGCAATCGCCATCTACCTGTGCATGACCAATCTCAAGTCCGTGTCCAGCATGAAGTTGAGCCGTGACATTGGCGTTTCGCAACCTACGGCCTGGTTCATGATGCAGCGTATCCGCGAGGCATGGGGCGAAGACGGCGACGAAGGCCCGTTTGACGGCCCTGTTGAGTTTGACGAGACCTACATGGGCGGGAAGCGCAAGAACAAGTCGAACGCGCAACGCAAGGAACTTGAAGGCCGGGGTCCGGTGGACATGACCGCCGTTGTCGGAGCCAAGTGCCGCGCTTCCAACAAAGTTAGCGCCAAGGTCGTTGCCAGCACAGACAAGGACACGCTCCAAGGCTTCGTGGACGACATGACTGACCCTGACACGGTGGTCTACACCGATGATGCTGCCGCCTATCAGGGCATCCCCAACCCGCATGAGACGGTCAAGCACAGCGTCTCCGAATACGTTAACGGGATGGCGCATACCAACGGCATCGAGTCCTTCTGGTCGATGATCAAGCGGGCACACAAGGGAACCTTCCACAAGATTTCTCCGAAGCATCTGCACCGCTACATCAACGAGTTCGCGGCAAAGCACAACATCCGCGAGTCAGACACCATCGACCAGATGCGTGACACTGTCGCCCGCCTCGTCGGCAGGAACCTGCTCTACAAGAACCTCATCGCTTGCAACGGGCTTTCCAACGGGCGCGGGTAAAGGCGATGTGCGGCGAAACAGGGCGCGGGCAAGATCCTCTGGCGTTGCATCGCCAAACATCTTCGGATCAATCATCGGGACGCCGCGTGTCATGTCACTCTCATTCAATTCCAAGACTTGCCTTCACCATCCACATCACGACTTCCTTCAGAATGGCCGTTGAAATTTCCTCCCCGGCTTTCTGAAGTTTCGAGACAGCAGCCTGATAGTGTTTCCTTGCGTGTTTGACATACTCGCCGCCCTGAGAGGCTGAATCATAACTCATTGATTTGAGTATGTTATTTGTTTTCATGGCGTTGCCCCCCGCGCCAGTCGTCGGGTCAGGAACCGGCACGCGGCCAGCTGGACCCAGGCCAGGGAGCTCGCCAAGGTCCGCTCCACGTCCTTCGCCAGACGCCGGCACC
>JAJEAY010000112.1 GCA_022824145.1 Rhodobacter sp.
ACGATGGCGCCGTCGACGAGCATGCCCACGGCAAGGATCAGTGCGAACATTACGATATTTGAGATCGCGACGTCCATTACCGCAAGGAAGGCGAAACAGAGAAGGAAGGATGTCGGAATCGCAAAGCCCACAAGCAGCGCAGCGCGGGTGCCAAGCGCTGCCAATACGACGATCATAACCAGTGCGATCGCTGTAAGCACCGAGGATTCGAGCTGGCTGACCATCGAGGCTATAACAAAGCTCTGGTCATTGGATGTGTCCACCTTGACCGCCTGCCGCAGTTCGGCGGGCCATGTCTGGCGTTCTGCCTCGACCTCATCGCGGACAAGCCGCGCCGTCTCGATCAGGTTATAGCCTTTGCGCTTGGCCACCTGAAGGGCCACGGTACTGACGCCGTTATACCGGGCAGTGCCGTCACGGTCCGTGAAATTCAGACGGATCTCCGCAAGCTGGCCCAGCTTCACTACGCTGTCGCCGTTGACCTTGATGGGCAGTTCGTAGACGTCTCTGTAATCGGCGTAGCTGGCCGGGATCTTGACGCCGAACGCGCCCTGCTCAGTCTCGACCTCGCCTGCCGCGATCAATTGGTTGTTATTCGAGACGTCGTCGATCAGTTCTCCCGCGGTGACGTTGTAGGCCTCGAGAAGAAGGGGGTTGATCACCACTTCAAGCATTTCGTCCCGGTGCCCGCCAAGGGCGGCATTCAGAACCGGTTCCAGACCCTCAAGCCTTTCCTGCATGTCCTTTGCAAGACGCAGAAGCGTGCGTTCGGGAACAGCTCCGGTGAGATTCACGATCATGATCGGAAATTCCGAGAATACGATTTCATTGATCGAATACTGCTCCACGCCCGGAGGAAAACTGGACTCGGCGTTGTTCATCCGGTCCCGGATGTCCGCGATTGTCTGCGATTTGTCCCAGCTGAACTCGAACTCCAGCGCGACCCCGGCATAGCCTTCAGCGGCCGTTGCCGTCATTCTCTCGAGTCCGTCAATGTCGGAAAGCTCCGTTTCCATCGGCTGGACGAGCAGCCTCTCGCTGTCCTGCGCCGATATCCCCGGAAACGGAACCGAGACGAAAACGACGGGAATCTCGATTCCCGGTTCCCCTTCCTTTGGAAGCAGGCCATAGGCGGCGCCGCCCGCGATCAAGGAGACCGCGATGAACGCCAGAACCATCCTTGCACGGCTCGCGGCCCAGTCGACGATGGCCGTCATTGCCTGACCTCCTGATACGTCGGCTCCACCGGAACTCCTTCAGTCACGTATTCCTGACCGACGACGATGATTTCGGCGGTTTCATCAAGCCCGGTGACGAACACGCCGTCAAGACTGTCGCGAAGCACGGTGACAGGGCGGAATCCCGCAGTGCGCTGACTGGTGACAATCCGCACCCCAAGTTCACCGTCGTCGTCGAGAGTCAGCGCCGACTGCGGAATCAGGTGTGCCTTCCGCATGCCGGACTCAACTGCGATTTCAGCTGTCTGGCCGTCCCGTATGGCAAGATCGGAATTCGGTACCGTAGCCTCAACCCGAAATGTGCGCGTGCTTGGATCTGCGGACCGCGAAAGGAATGTCACCTGTCCGACAGTCTCGCGGCCGGTCGCGAGCCTGGCAGCGGCGGGAGCCCCGAGCCTGATTCTGTCGATTTCGGTTTCCACCACGAAACCGACGAGCTTGATCGGATCCAGCTGAATCACCGTTGCGCAAAGTCCGCCGGGCTGGAGCAGAGATCCGAGTTCGGCGGTGTCGGACTCCAGCAGGCCTGCAAAGGGCGCCCGGATCTCCAGCCGTTCGATATCCTTTCTCGCCGAAGCAACGTTTGTTTCCGCTGTCTGCACACCTGCCTTTGCGCCCTGGAGCTGTGACTGTGCGGCCTGGACACCTGCCCTTGCGGCCTCTGCCTCCGCTTCGGCGGCGACCACGCGGGACTCCGTAGCATATCCCTCCTCAGCGAGACGGGACGCCGCGTTGAGGTTCAGGTTAGCCTCCGCCAGACGCGCCTTCGCTTCACTTAAACGAGCCTCCGCTTCGGGAAGCCGCGATTTTGCCTCCGCAAACGCCGCCTGCGCACCTGCAAGGGAGACCAGTCGGGTGCCTGGATCTATTCCGCAGAGAACTTCGCCTTCCTCAACGGAAGTGCCTTTGCGCAATGGTTCCGAAATAACCACGCCTCCGGTTTCGGCACGCACGTCCACCTGCCGGGTCGCTTCGGTGCGCCCGCGCATCATCACGGCTTGTGCAATGGTGCGTTCCGCCGAAGTCATGGCAACCACAGACACCCGCTCGGCGATGTCTTCGGCCTTTGCCGGTGTCTCGGCGGCGTCGGCCGGAACATCGCCGGACGAAATCGCATTGACCGACTCTCTTTCGAAGACAAAAAGATAAAGGCTGGCTGAAACCAGAAGAGCGGTCATTATCGGAAGGAAACGCATTGTGGGTTCCAGGTTCCGTTTCGGGCTTGGCGGTTGCCAACTAATGTCAGATAGTTCCGTTTGGCCGTAAATCCAAGCTTGCTGTCCCACGTTGCGCTGCATCGGTCGTGACCGGCCCCACCGGTAGAGTGGAAGCCTGCCAGCGTGTTTCGCGCCTGACGGTTTTGACGGTAGCGGATGCACTTGGCAAAGGGAAAGTCATGAGTGTATTAGGGTGTGACCGAAAAAACGGAGCAAGGCATTGACGGCAACAGACAGCTTTATCGAAGAAGTGACTGAAGAGGTCCGTCGCGACAGGCTGTTCGGCTACTTCCGCCGCTATGGCTGGATCGCCGCCGTCCTGGTGGTGCTCCTGGTCGGCGCCGCCGCTTGGAACGAATATTCCAAATCAACGGAGCGCGCTGCGGCTGAGGAGCTTGGCGATAGGATACTCGGTGCGCTGGAGGCGGAAGACAGCTCGGCCCGCGCTGCGGCGCTGGAGGCGATCGGAGCGTCAGGTGACTATGCTCCCGTAGTCGCAATGCTTCTGTCGGACGAAGCTATGGAGTCGGGCGACTCCGACGGCGCCATCGAGGCATTGAGAAGCGTCATCGAGGACAGTTCCCAGCAGGAACTCTATCGCGATCTGGCGACGCTCAAGCTGGCGATTCTATCCGCTTCGGAACTAGCGCCAGCCGATCGGGTCGCCATGCTTGAACCATTGGCCTCTGCCGGGGCTCCGTTCCGGGTTCTTGCGGAGGAGCAGCTGGCCCTTGCCGAAATTGAACGCGGCGACCGCTCGGCAGCGCTGGCGAGGCTTCAGGCATTGGTTGAGGACAGCGAGGCGGGTGCGGGGCTGCGCCAGCGCGCCAGATTGCTGATTCTGGCGCTGGGCGGCGATGTTGATCCTGCGTGATCTCGTGGGCAAGGACGGGCACTCCTCTTCGGGACAGCCTTGGCCTGACAGGCAAGGAAGGACGCATGCGGTGAGAATTACCGGTAATCTGCTGGCCCTGTGTGGCATGGCCTTGCTGGCGGCATGCAGCGGCGACGAGTTCCTGCGGGGTGAGCGGGTCGAAGTCCGCCCTGAACCGGTCGGGGCGTCAGACTCGGGCAGCGGACCTGTCAGAACCGCGGCGAACGTTGCATTCAGCGCACCGCCTACGGTGACAAACGCCAACTGGAGCCATGTTTCCGGCGGACCCGCGCATTGGCCAGGCCATCCTGCGCTTTCATCCGCTCCGAAGCCCGTTTGGGACGTCAATATCGGCCAGGGAAACAGCCGTCGGCACAGAATCACCGCAGACCCGGTCATTGCCGACGGGCGGGTCTTTGCGCTTGACAGCCAGTCGCAGCTGACCGCCGTGACAGCCGGTGGCCAGATCCTCTGGAACCGCGATCTTACCCCGCCACAAGAGCGCAGTGGAGACGCTTCCGGCGGCGGGCTTGCTGTTGCCGGCGGAACGGTCTTTGCCACCACGGGCTTCGGAGAGCTGGTCGCAGTGGACGCGGCGACAGGCAGTGAAATCTGGCGCCAGGATGTTGAAGCGCCTGCGACGGGCAGCCCGACAGTCTCTGGAGGGCTGGTGTACCTGGTGACCCGAGCGAGCCTCGCTTGGGCGATCGATGCCGGAAACGGCCGAGTCAGGTGGAGGCTTCCCGGAACGCCCGTTCCTACCGGGACGGTAGGTGCGGCAAGCCCAGCGGTCGCAGGCCGTATTGCTGTAATTCCTTTCGGCGGCGGCGAGCTGGTCGCCGTGCTCCGGCAGGGCGGGGCGCCGCTCTGGAGTTCCGTGGTGTCCGGTCGCCGTCCGGGCCGCGCTTACGCGATTTCCAATGACATCACCGCAGATCCTGTTGTTGCCGACGGAGTGGTTTACTCAGGGAACCAGTCCGGGCGCGCGGTGGCGCTCCGACTGAACACCGGCGAACGTCTCTGGACAGTGCGCGACGGAGCCCAGGGACCTGTGTCCGTTTCGGGCGGGTCGGTTTTCCTGATCTCCGATCTCAATGAACTGATCCGGCTGGACGCCGCAACGGGCGCACGCATCTGGAGCAGGGAACTGAAGTATTTCAGGAAAGAGAAGGCGAAGAGACATAAGGGTATCCACGTGCATTACGGACCGGTGCTTGCGGGTGGCGGTCTCTGGGTGGCTTCCAGCGATGGTACGGTCACCGCATACAGTCCTGAGACCGGTGCTCGCCTGAGCGAGTTCAAGCTGCCTTCCGGCGCCGCGAGTTCCATGGCTTTCGCGGACGGAACGATGTATGTGGTTTCCGGCCGCGGCAAGCTCCATGCATACCGATAGAAGGTAAGGGGCGCGCGAAGGCCGCGCCCGGTTCTGGACTGGGTGTGGCCATGTCATTCACCGTTGCGATTGTCGGGCGCACGAATGTAGGAAAGTCGACGCTTTTCAACCGCTTGGTAGGAAAGCGGCTGGCATTGGTGGACGACCGGCCCGGACTTACACGTGACTTGAGGGAGGGTGAAGCACGGATTGGCGATCTGCGGTTCACTGTGCTCGACACCGCCGGACTTGAAGACGCCACCGATGAATCACTGGAAGGACGGATGCGTCGACTGACCGAGCGCGCTGTCGTGATGGCGGACGTCTGCCTGTTCATCGTGGACGCACGCGCTGGTGTGCTGGCAGGAGACAGGGAACTTGCTGACCTGCTGCGGTGCCATTCGGCAAGGGTTGTTCTGGCAGGGAACAAGGCGGAGAGCCCAGCGGCAGATGCAGGACTTCTGGAGGCGTTTGGACTGGGGCTTGGTGAGCCAGTCAGGATTTCGGCTGAACATGGCATCGGGCTCGACAGTCTTTATTCCAGACTTGCGCCTTTTTCCGAGGCGGTCGCAGAAGAAATGGCTGCGCGGGAGTCGCAGATTGGCGCCGATCCGGATTCCGGCAGTTCGGAGAGTCCGATTCGGATTGCCGTGGTGGGACGGCCGAACGCGGGAAAGTCGACCCTGATCAACCGAATTGTCGGCGAAGACCGCCTGCTTACCGGCCCGGAGGCAGGGATCACCCGCGACGCGATCAGTCTGGGAACGGTCTGGAACGGCGTGCCTGCGAGAATTTTCGACACGGCAGGAATGCGCAGGAAAGCGAAGGTTCAGGACAGGGTCGAGAAACTGTCAGTCTCCGACGGCCTGAGGGCCGTTAGGTTCGCGGAGGTGGTGATCGTGCTGCTTGACGCCGCCATTCCGTTCGAGCAGCAGGATCTGCGCATCGCGGATCTGGCGGAACGGGAGGGCAGGGCGGTTGTGGTCGCACTGAACAAATGGGATGTGAAAGACCGCAGAAAGGCCAGTCTTCCTGACCTTAAAGAACGGTTCGAACGCCTTCTGCCTCAGCTTCGCGGCACGCCTTTGGTACCTGTGTCGGCGATGACAGGGCGGGGACTTCCCCAGCTGCACAGCGCTGTCCTCAGAGCCCATGAGATCTGGAACCGGCGTGTGCCGACCGCGAGGCTGAACGAATGGCTTGCTAGCATGGTCGCGGCGCATCCGCCCCCGGCGCCAGCCGGGCGTCGCGTCAAGCTCAGGTACATTACGCAGGCAAGGACCAGGCCGCCGGGTTTTGTTGTCATGTGCAGCCATCCTGACAGGATTCCCGCCAGCTATATCAGATATCTGGTCAACGGGCTGCGCGACGATTTCGACATGCCAGGCACGCCGGTCCGGTTTCATCTACGCAGCCAGGCCGACCGCAATCCCTACCGGGAAAAGAAGAAGTCTGCGCCTTCGCGGTTACGCAAGCACCTCTCAAAGAGATCCCGGGACGGATAGCGGGCCGTTCCCGCCGGAAACCCCGATGTGTCAGCCTTAGGAGTTCGGCGTGGTGTCAATTCACTTGAATACCGGACTTTCATGCGTTGATATCGCTCGACCCGGTTTCAGAACTGTCCGCTGGAATTTTCGCTCTGGAGTCCGCGCGTTCCGCGAACGTGATCAATAGTGATAAGGTTCGATTCTGTCGGCAGACAATGCGTAGCCGATCAACGCCAGTTCCGTTCCAGTCGCAGCTGTTCCAAACATACCGGTAACATATACGGGATCGTAGAAACCGTCATATTCATAAGGCACTTCAGTCGTGACAAGAACGAGCTGGTTCGCCGGCGGAGGAGGAACATGGATGCATGCGCCGATATAGGGCACCAGAATGAACACCGTCAGGCCCGTAGCTTCGAAGTCCAGCGGAACGACATATCCCGGAATACGGACGGTCATTCCGTTGTAGGCGTCGGTCACAGCGTGAGCGGCAGGCTGTTCGAAACCCGTGGTTAACTTCCCGTGTTCTACGATTCCCATTTCGTGAAGGGAGTTCATGAGAATGCCGAAGTCTCCATCGGGGACGAGATCGTCCCAGGAGAGTTCCACGACATCGTCATTGGCCCAACCTGCAGCGGGCAGAGAAGCGAAGGCACCACCCGCCATGGCCTGGAGCAGACAGCGGCGGTCAACATGCATGTGCAGTTCCTTTCCGTAGATTTGCACCTATAAACCCTGGACGGGCCGCACTCAAGCAATTCGTCGCAAAATGCCGACCAATTGATCGGAACCGGTGCCTTGATTCGCCATGCTCCACGTCATGGCGCAGGCTGGAACGGAACAGCTTGGTTTGGCCCGACTGTCCCGGTTGACCGGCTGTCAGTTTGCTTCCTCGATCCATCGTCCAGGTTTCGCCTCCATCAGATCCTGACCTGCATGCCATCGGTTAGGGACATTCGATATGCACGAAGTGCCGGGGCAACGCTGACCGCCGCGCCAGCAATGGCGACGACAGCAAGGACGGCCCATTCGCGCCCGGTTGGCGCTCCAATCCTCAGATACAGGCCGAACGCTTCGTCGATGAACGGTCTTGCTACCCACATTCCGGCGTATAGCATCGCTGCTCCGAGCAAAACGGAAGCCGAAGTCATCAGTGTGGCCTCAGTCAGAAGGAGCGCGAATATCGTCCAAGGTCTTGCACCGATCGCCCGCAGGATAGCCATTTCGCGCCGCCTTTCGCTAAGCCCCGCGAAAATCATCGTGGCCATACCAAGCAGCGCGGTGATCACAACCAGTACCGAGACTCCGACCAGTGCCGACTCGGCGACTCCAACGATTTCCCATAGTTCCTGAAGCGCCACACCTGGCAGGATCGCAAGGAGAGGCTCCTGGCGGTATTCATTGATCCAGCGCTGAAGAGAAAAAATCTGGAGTTTCGAATTTACGCCGATAAGAGCTGCCGTAATGGCTTTTGGCTCAAGGTCCATAGCACGAACCTCTTCGGCGCTTGTCGACTGTCCCGGGATTCTTCCTCCACCCTGCCAGTCGACATGAATCGCTTCGATTGCTTCAAGACTCACGAACACGGTTCGGTCTACGGGAGTTCCAGTCTTGGCGAGAATGCCGGAGACACGAAACGGCATGTCATCATGCTCCGTGAACGAAGCAAGTCCATGAGCGACGACGATTTCCTGCCCGGTGGTGTAGTCCAGTTGAGCCGCGACGTCCGCTCCCACCACCGCGTCAAACAGATCATCAAGGCGGTTTCCGTTCGATATTTCAAGATTCCTTCCGCCGCGGTACCTGTAGCGTTCAAAGAAGTCGCCAGTCGTTCCCATCACACGGAATCCGCGATGGCTGTCTCCAAGTGACATTGGTACGATCCAATTGACTTCCGGGCGTTCTGCGATGTCTTTGTAGCTCTCCCATGTGACGTTGTTCGTTGCGTTTCCCACCCGGAAAACCGAATAGAGCAGCAGTTGGACACCGCCAGACCGGCCACCGACGATAAGGTCGGTTCCCGAAATCGTATCGGCAAAACTGGCTTTCGCTCCGGTGCGGACCTTTTCCACGCCGAGAAACAGCGCGACGGACAGTGCCACGGCAAAGACAGTCAATCCGACAGTCAGCCGTCGGCTTATCAGCGACTGCAGTGCCAAACTCACCAGAATCATGTTTCCATCTCCTGTTTTCCGGTGATGGAGGCCAGATCGAGTGCACGGCGGAACCTGGAGGAAAGACGGGAGTCATGACTGACCATCAGAAGGGTGGTCCCAGCCGCTTCGGTCTGCTCCATGAGCAGATCCAGAAACACGCGCTGGCTTTCCTCGTCGAGTGCTGAGGTCGGCTCGTCAGCCACAATGAGCGAGGGATTTCCGATCAGTGCGCGGCTAGCCGCGACGCGCTGCTGCTGGCCGATACTGAGTTCGGCGGCTCTTGCCTGCACCATGAGGTTTTCCGGGAGACCGAGGGCTGCCGCAATGCGCAGCGCTTCACGGCGGGGGTTTTTGAGCCGTTCCCGCCGTGCCGGGGCAAAGGCCAGCGGCAGCAGAATGTTGTCCAAGGGAGAGGCGTAGGGAAGAAGATTGAACATCTGGAATATCAATCCGATCCGATTGGCCCGGAGGCGGTCCCGGTCCGGTCCCTTCAGTCCGGACAGCTCGGTTCCGTCGACGCGTACCGTTCCTTGGTCTGGAACGGCGATTCCACAGACCAGGTTCAGAAGCGTCGATTTACCTGCACCGCTTTTTCCAGATACGAGCAGTTTTTCGCCGCTTTTTACAGTCAGTTCGGGGATATCCAGTCTGAATCCGGTCCCGCCTGGCCACGTGAAGCTGACGCCGCGCATATGGACCGCAGCGTCAGGCATCTTTGATGCCATGGTCAGTTCTGCATGGCGTCCGACAGATCAAGTGTTGGGTTCTCCCGTGTTGCTTCGAAGAGTGTTGCTCCCTGGGCAGCAACGAACTGAACCGTCAGTGATTCGGCATTTCCGAATGTCTCGAAATACCGCAGTTCGATTTGGTTTGCAGATCCGACGTCGGAGCAGGACAGCAGGTATTCGGCGTGGAATTCGGAGTGGGTCGCCCCGTCTCCATGCCCACGTTCATCGTGGTCATCTTCGTTCTCGTGCCCATGATCGTCGTCTTCGCCCTCATGCCCGTGATCATCATGGCCATCTTCGCCCTCGTGCCCGTGATCGTCGTCTTCGTCATCATGTCCATGTTCATGATGGTCTTCATCGTCACCATGCCCGTGATCGTCATCTTCGTGCGCATGATCGTCATGGTTGTCTTCGTCATGACCGCTTTCAACCAGATGTTCCACGTGGCTGTCGACCACTTCACATCCTGCAGACCCGGGCAATGCAAAGAGATCCAATGGCTTGGCAAGCTGCAAGAGAGCGGACTGAACAGCGGCGCGGTCTTCCTCGGATTCCGCAACATGCTCGAATCCAACGATGTCAAAGCCTGGAACCTCAAGTTCCATTGCAATGCGATCGCCTTCAATGGCGATGTTCAGTTCTCCGTGCCCGTGCTCGTGGGCATCGAGTGAGCGCCGTTCCTCGGCAGCAGCTGGCAATGTGCATACTGCCGCCACGGCGCAGACAACATATTTTGTGTCCTTCATGGCGTTTATCCCTTTTTGAATCCCGTGCGACGCAGCCAAAAGCCACAATATGTAATGATATATCATTTCGTTTAATCTGCAAGGTCGCGGACGTCCGTTTTCGGTCTGCTGAACCTGAAAGGCTGAAGGGCAGTCCGGTCAAGTACGCGTCCTTCCTGTGGCGGCGGCACGATGCGGGTGCGGATTTCATTGACCGGTTCGCGGAAACGCGGTGTTTCCGTAGATTTCAAATTTGGCGAAACCGCGATCAGGTGCTCAATCGCTCCTGCGGCAAAACGCAGTCTGTTCCGCGGTGACAGCCATGTGACCGGGTCTTTTCTGACTTGCGCTTGGAACCGCCGTGTCGATGCCGAATTCCCGTCAGTCAGGTAGCGGTTGGTTTCAGGCGATATGCTCCTTCGGGAAGGT
>JAJEAY010000258.1 GCA_022824145.1 Rhodobacter sp.
TATTCGCAATGAGGATCGATTCGGTCCTTGAGCCACGCCTTCCGGAGTTTGCGGACGCCAGGACCGAGTTAGAGGGCGCCTGGCGAAGGAAAGCGACCGCAGAGGCGCTCGCTGCCCAGGCGCGCTCGCTTGCCGATCAGCTGAAATCCGGAGCGGACCCGGCTGACCTCGGGCTTGAAATGCGACAGGAGACCGACATTCTGCGCGACGGATATATCCCTGACGCACCTTTCGGTTTGCGTGACATGGTCTTTGAACTGTCCCTGGGCGACATTGCTGTACATGAGGGCGAGTCGGCAGCATACATCGTCCGCCTCGATGACATCTCTCCGCCTGACCCGGACGACGACGCCAGCGTCAGGCGCCGCGAATTCATCGAGCAGTTAGCAAGGCAGGAACTGAGCGCGGAAATACTGCTTGCCTATTCGCGCGAAGTGGAAGCGAAGGCCGGTGTTTCGCTTGACCAAGCCGCGATCAACGCCGTCCATGCGCAGTTCCCGTAGCCGATGCAGCTGACCCCGTCGTTCGACGAATTCGCCGCTGGATTCAACGCTGGCAAAAGCCAGGTGGTCTATGCCGGGCTGGCTGCGGATCTCGACACTCCCGTTTCGGTGATGCTGAAACTTGCGGCTGCTCGGAAGGACAGTTTCATTCTGGAATCCGTAACCGGAGGAGAAACCCGCGGCCGCTATTCGATTGTAGGAATGAAACCGGACCTGGTCTGGGACTGCCGCGGAACGGCCTCACGTTTGAACAGATCAGCGAGATTCGATCCTGAAGCTGCGGAAGACCTTGACGGAGATCCGTTGGCAACACTGCGAGCGGTCATCGCCGAGTCCAGGATCGACCTGCCCGAGGAGCTTCCTCCTGCAAGCGCAGGGCTGTTCGGCTATCTTGGATACGACATGATTCGGTTGGTCGAACGTCTCCCCGACGTGAATCCCGATCCTTTGGATCTGCCTGACGCAGTTATGCTTCGCCCTTCCGTTGTTGCCGTACTGGACAGCGTGAAAGGGGAGGTGAAGGTCGTCGCACCCGCTTGGGTGTCTTCAGGACTCTCGGCGGAAACCGCCTATGCGCAGGCCGCCGAGCGTGTGATGGATGCAGTCCATGATCTTGAACGGGGGGTGATCGGTGCCGTCAGGGATCTCGGTGAAGAGGCGGAATTCGAAGAACCGGTCTCCAACTTCACTCACCCGGAATTTTTGGCAGCGGTCAAAAAGGCGAAGGAATACATTCGCGCAGGCGACATCTTTCAGGTTGTTCCAAGCCAGCGATGGACGTTGCCGTTCCCCCTGCCCCCATTCGCGCTTTACCGAAGTCTGCGAAGAACCAACCCTTCACCGTTCATGTTTTATTTCAACTTCGGCGGCTTCCAGGTAATCGGCGCCAGCCCGGAAATTCTCGTTCGGGTTTTCGGCGGAGAAGTGACCATACGCCCGGTCGCCGGCACCCGACCGCGCGGCAACACACCGGAGGCCGACCGCAGGATTCAGGAGGAACTTCTGGCCGACGAAAAGGAATGCGCGGAACACCTCATGCTTCTGGATCTCGGAAGAAACGATGTGGGCCGCGTCGCCAAGGTCGGAACAGTGCGTCCGACCGCACAGTTCGTGATAGAACGCTACAGCCATGTCATGCACATCGTGTCCAACGTGGTCGGAACACTTGCGGAAAACGAGGACGCGCTTTCCGCGCTGCTGGCAGGACTTCCGGCTGGAACCGTGTCAGGCGCCCCAAAGGTTCGTGCTATGGAAATAATCGATGAACTCGAACCCGAGAAACGCGGTGTTTACGGTGGCGGTGTCGGGTATTTCAGTGCCGGCGGAGACATGGATATGTGCATTGCATTGCGAACCGCGGTGCTGAAGAACGAATCTCTTTACATCCAGGCTGGCGGGGGAATCGTTTTCGACAGCGTCCCGCAATCCGAGTTTGACGAGACAGTGGCCAAGTCTCAGGCCATTCTAAAGGCTGCTGAGGAAGCCGGAAGGTTCGTATAGCTTTTCTGCCTCCGACCCTGATCCACTCCGGGAATCCATTCAATCTGAAGGCGCGCCTTCATTGACTGGCGCAATGGCGAGGCGGTCACAGTCCCGGCGGCAACTCCAGAACGAGGCCGATTTCAGGCCGTGGCGGCGGCAGCCCGACACTGGGAGGAGTGCCATTCGCGACGTCCCATGGCACCGGCGGTTCCATCCGAAGCAGTTCGGCTTCCAAATCCAGGGGTCCGACATGTCCGGCGGTCAGTGCCGGCACTTCAGGAGGACGGACGACAGCTGCAGGAAGCGAAGGCAACGCAGCAATCGAGCCAGCCGGGAATTGCGGCCACGCCGACACAGCTGCCTCACCCACCTCCGGGCCTGGCGGCAACAGGTCGACTTCCGGTGCCAGCAGGGCTGCCCCGACAATGACCGCGCCAGCGCCAACCGCACCGACCGCCAATCCCAATCGAGCGCTATGGACCACCCAGTGCTTTCCCCAAAATGCAGAAGAGTCCAAAGTTCATGGCATTCGCCTTGACCACCCTTGCGATTCTGAACATGTATACCGCGACGAACAAACAGACTCACGGCCATTTGCTCAAGACAGTCCAATGCTGCTGCTGATCGACAACTACGATAGCTTCACCTACAATCTTGCGCACTTCCTCGGTGAACTGGGGGCGGAGGTTGAGGTCCGGCGCAACGATGCGCTGAGCGTCGCGCAGGCCATGGCTCTGCGGCCGGACGGAATTGTTCTCAGCCCTGGACCGTGCGATCCAGACAGGGCGGGGATCTGCCTGGAGACTGTTATTGCAGCAGCGGATGCCGGAATTCCTTTGCTTGGCGTCTGTCTTGGCCATCAGACTGTTGGACAGGCCTATGGCGGCAAAGTGGTGCCTGCGAACGAAATCGTTCACGGAAAGACGGGGCGAATGCAGCATTCCCAGGCCCACCTGTTTCATGGCCTGCCCTCGCCGTTCAAAGCCACGAGGTACCATTCACTGATCGTAGAGCGTTCCAGCCTTCCAGACTGCCTTGAAATCACAGCATGGCTGGAGGATGGAACGATTATGGGGCTTCGGCACCGGGAACAGCAGGTCTTCGGAGTGCAGTTTCACCCGGAGTCAATCGCGACCGAACATGGACACAGACTATTGAAAAACTTTCTTGATCTCGTACCGGTGGCGGCATGAGCGATGCTCTGAAGCCCCTGATCGCCGTCGCAGTCGACCGCCCGCTCACTCCGATTGAGGCTGAGACTGCCTTCGGAATCCTGTTCGAAGGAGAGGCGACGCCCAGCCAGATCGGCGGTCTGCTGATGGCGCTCCGCACCCGCGGCGAAACCGTCCAGGAATACGCCGCTGCGGCGCGTGTGATGCGGGTCAAGTGCAACAGCGTGGCCGCCCCGGATGGTGCCATAGACATCGTCGGAACCGGCGGCGACGGAAAGGGCACACTCAACATCTCAACCGCTGCCGCCTTCGTGGTCGCGGGCGCAGGGGTAACGGTTGCCAAGCATGGAAACCGGAATCTGTCATCGAAGTCTGGCGCCGCTGATCTGTTGGCGCAGTTGGGTGTAAACGTGATGGTCGGTCCGGCGACCGTGGAACGGGCGCTTGCTGAAGTTGGCATCGGCTTCATGATGGCTCCGATGCACCATCCCGCCATGGCGCATGTCGGTCCCGTCCGGGCGGAACTGGGAACACGTACGATTTTCAACATCCTAGGGCCGCTAACCAATCCCGCAGGTGTAAGGTACCAGCTGACCGGAGCCTTTTCCCGCGACCTGATCCGACCGATGGCCGAAACTCTTCAAGAACTTGGTACTGAACGGGCGTGGCTAGTGCACGGAGCCGACGGAACCGACGAGCTTTCCATCTGCGGGCCTTCATGGGTCACGAGTCTTGCTGGCGCAATAACGGAAACCGAGGTTTCGCCGGAAGACGCGGGGCTTCCGGTCCATTCATTCGACGCGATTCTCGGCGGAACGCCCGAAGAAAACGGCATTGCTTTCCGTGCCTTGCTTGATGGAGCGGAAGGAGCCTACAGGGATGCCGTGCTGCTGAACGCGGCAGCGGGCCTGTTGGTCGCCGGTCAGGTCAATGACCTGCGCGATGGCGTTGGGCTGGCCTCGGAAAGCATTGACAGCGGTGCGGCAAAGGCAAAGGTCGAGGGGTTGGCGCGAACGACGTCAGAGGCGACATGACAGGAACGGTTCTCGATCGGATCAAAGCCTACAAGCTGGACGAAGTCGCCGCACTCAAGGCAACACGACCGATTTCCGTGGTGGAGGCTGAGGCGAGAGCTGCCACTCCGGTACGAAAGTTCGCTAACCGCCTGCGTGAAGCGGCGCAGGACGGTTACGGACTGATTGCCGAAATCAAGAAAGCGAGCCCGTCCAAAGGGCTGATCCGCAAGGATTTCAACGCTTCGGAGCTGGCCTGCGCATACGAAGCCGGCGGCGCCACCTGCCTAAGCGTGCTGACGGACACCCCGTCGTTCCAAGGCGCTGATTCCGATCTAGTCAGCGCCCGCGGTTCCGTTTCGCTGCCAGTCCTGCGCAAGGACTTCATGTACGACCCCTACCAAATTGCGGAAGCCCGCGCCCTCGGCGCGGACTGTGTCCTAATCATCATGGCCAGCGTTTCGGACCGTCAGGCGGAGGAACTGGAAAGTGCCGCAACACAATGGGGAATGGACGTACTGGTGGAAGTTCATAACGCGGCGGAGCTTGAGCGCGGCCTAACGCTGAAATCCCGACTCATCGGAATCAACAACCGCGATCTCAAGACATTCGAGACCACGCTGGAAACCACGCGGCGTCTCTCTGCCCTCGTTCCGGCGGATCGCCTTACGGTTTCGGAATCCGGCCTGAACACACCAGCCGATCTCGCCGACATGGCCCGTCACGGCGCCCGGGCATTTCTTGTCGGGGAAAGCCTGATGCGGCAACCCGATGTGACGGCGGCTACACGCGCTCTTCTTTCCGGTTCGGTTCCTGCCCAATGACGAAACTCACTCATATCGATTCGTCCGGCAGCGCCCGCATGGTCGACGTCTCAGACAAGCCCGTTACCTCCCGAACGGCAACCGCTTCGGGCTGCGTGAGAATGTCGAAAGAATCCCTGGACACAATCATTCAGGGCCAGGCACGGAAGGGTGATGTCCTCGGCGCGGCGCGGATTGCGGGCATCATGGGCGCAAAGCGCACATCTGACCTGATCCCGCTGTGCCATCCTTTGCCGATTTCCGGGGTCAGTGTCGAACTCAGGCCTGATTACGACCTCCCTGGAATCCAGATCGAAGCGACGGTGAAAACATCCGGCATGACGGGCGTTGAAATGGAAGCTCTGACAGCCGTCTCCACAGCGGCCCTGACGATCTATGACATGGCCAAGGCAATCGAGAGATCCATGCAGATCAACGACATACGGCTGACCTTCAAGGAAGGCGGAAAATCAGGGCGTTACGAAGCGAAGTGATTACCGTTTCAGAAGCCCTGTCCCGAATTCTGGACCTGGTCGCGCCAGCACCGCCGGAAACCGTGCCGCTGGCATCAGCGGCGGGCCGAGTTCTGGCGGAATCCGTCCATTCCCGTCGTGATCAGCCGCCCTTTCGCGCTTCTGCGATGGATGGCTATGCGTTGCGGAACGACGAGGCGGTTCCGGGCGCGATCCTTCGGGTCACTGGCACTTCGGCGGCGGGACATGGATTCAACGGCACGGTCGAGTCCGGAGAAACGGTGCGGATATTCACTGGCGCCCCCGTGCCGACCGGCGCGGACAGGGTAGTCATCCAGGAGGACGTAACCCGCAGCGGAGACTCCATCACGCTGAATGACGGATTGGACCGAAGCAGCCACATCCGCCCGGTTGGCTCGGACTTCCGTGCGGGGACGGCAATCACTGCGCCGCTTCGGCTGCGACCGGCCGATATTGCGCTGCTTGCCTCAATGAACATTCCGGAAGTGACCGTTGCCCGCCGCCCTACCGTCGCTCTGGTCGCCACAGGTGACGAACTCGTAATGCCCGGCGAGATCCCGCGGCCGGATCAGATCATAGCGTCCAACGCCTTCGGCCTTAAGGCAATGCTGGAATCAGCAGGAGCGCAGGCCAGAATTCTGCCAATTGCCCGCGACAACGTGGCCAGCCTCAGCACGGCCTTCGAATTCGCGAAGGGGTCTGACCTGATCGTCACCATTGGAGGCGCTTCCGTCGGCGATCATGACCTTGTGGCCTCGGTCGCTGAGGAGCTGGGCATGGAGCGCGCGTTTCTGAGAATCGCCATGCGCCCTGGCAAGCCCGTAATGGCTGGACACCTGGGTGACAGCGCGATGATTGGCCTCCCCGGCAACCCGGTGTCTTCGCTGGTATGCGGCCAGATCTTTGTTCTGCCGTTCATTCGCGCCATGCTTGGACTTGAACGAGGGCCTGCACCAAGGGGCAAAGCGAAGCTCTCCTGCGAACTTGGCTCGAACGGCCCGCGCGAACACTATATGCGCGCGAGGCTGTCAGAAGAAGGCATCGCCCCTTTCGACCGGCAGGACAGCAGCCTTCTGACGGTTTTGGGTCAAGCGAACGCGCTTCTCGTGCGGCCGATTGGTGACGGGCCTCGCCGCGCAGGCGAAACCGTTGACTATATACCGATCTGATCCGGTCATTGTCGTGTGGCCGGGAACGGACTTAGGAGAACAATGCGGCGGAAAACGATGTGAGTGATAAGGGCAGGAACCAAACGGCAGGCCGCGCTTCAGGGATTCCGGAAAGCCCCTCTGCGCTGCGCTCCCGCGGGACCAAAGTTCGTTCCTAGGGGCGCACTGACCGAGTCCCCTGGAATCCATGTTGCCGTCACGAACCGGAGACATGGCAGCGGACGGAAAACACCTCTGAAAGGCCCGAAGGCTCCCGACGGCCGCACATGCGCAGAGGCAGCGAGCGGCGCAGGACCGAAGCCTGCAGCCGCGGTCATGGCGAAAATCAGGTGCGTTTTTCGCCTATCCGGCTGGCAGGAAGTTGAGGATCAGGGCCGTGGCGACGCCGATTCTGGCCAGAAGCATCGCGGTCTGCCACCAGCGCGACGAAGCCATGCGGTCGGTTGCCGATACCAAAGGTTCGGAAACCAGCATATCACGTTCGGCGCGTTGCGTATCACGTTCGGCGATCTACTCGGCAAACCGGGCGATGTCGGTGCGGTACTCAGCCTGCATCGTGTTCATGCGTTTCTCCAGGACGGCGAGCTGCCGAGCGAATCCGTGACTGTCGGGCGCTTCGCTCACGCCTCCAAGATGGGGCCGCTCTCCGGCACAGTCAATCGGCTGGGCAGCCGCTGGTGTGTCTGGATTTCTACACGTTCTCTTGAGGTGAGGATTGCGAAGTGATTCTTTTTCTGCCCTGAATCCGCTCCGCCGGGCGCGCCCCGGGGCCATGGACCCGGAGCTTTCCGTTCCGGTCTGCCCGCAATGCGGGCGGGAGATGAAACGGCGCCGCCGGAGGGTTCGGAGAACCTTCCTGACGCGTGTTGGCGAAGTGACGCTGCGGAGGATCTGCTGTTACCGCCGCCAATGCGGCGAGCGAATGCCCGTGTAGGGCATGCCAGTCGGGATCCGGCGTCAACGAGGGAGGCTGCAGGTCGGTGATCTGCGGACGCATGAAGAAGTGCGGAGCGCGCTGGTCGCTCAAGGGCGCCAACAGCGTCATGGCGCTGGGACGCCGCTTGCTGAACAGCCGGATGACCGACCTGCTCGACTGCAGGCGGGTGGCCTGAGCGGGAGAAGTCCGCACGCGCGCCCGGAACCTCGAACAGGAAATGGGGTCAGCGCAGCGGAATCCGGCGCGCGAATTCCGGGCAACTTGCATACAAACCTATGTCCGCATAGGCTTGCGCCACCAAACTCAAATGTCCGGGAGGGACCACCTATGAATAAACGCTCGCTAATTGGGGCGGGACTGGCTGCGGCAGCGATGCTCACAGCCC
>JAJEAY010000250.1 GCA_022824145.1 Rhodobacter sp.
GCACTCCGAAAAGCGTACCTGAACAGCGCCAATGCACCGGAAGCGGCCAATGAAACAGGCTCGCAGTGAACCAAGGTCGCCTCAGGCTTGCCCGTTCCTTGCCACTTCAGCGCTCCAGAACCGACAATAAAATGGTCCTGCTTGCGGGATCGAGGTCTGTGAACAGTGCCGCTTGGCAAAGACGATCCCTGACCTTGGGTAGCGCAGCGGACAACTGTGCCGCCATCCGTCTTCCGTTTTGCGGGAGATCCGGCGCAATGTTTGTGAGAAGGGCTACGGACATGCTGAGGCACGGGGGAAGGCCGAGAGCCAGAGCGGTGACAGTCTCCCTTGACGGCGGACCCGCCGGACCAGGTGGTCCGACCGGTCGCTGGCGGCAACAACATCCTGGTGTAACGGAGCGAAGGCCGTAGACCGTTTGTGCAAACGTGGCTTGGCCAGTCAGCCGATCCAAGATCTAGCCTGATCGGTCAGAAGCCCGAAAATGCCCCACGTTTTCAAGCAGGCGCTCGCTTGGTCGACCCTCGACAGTCGCCGCCCAGCCGACCAGATCAGGTCGGGGACCGAAGGGAACGAACACAACTCCGTCACGCGCCCCGCCGCGCTGAACGCCCCCATCGACCCGCCATCCATGTGCGCCACCCGAACGCAATGCGGCTGACGGCGCGGCAATGCCATTCACGTGTTTCCGTTGCGTCCGTGCGCGTTCTTGGCACTCCGGCCAGCTTTCCGGCCCGCCGGTCAGGACATCCAGAGGCAGACCGGATTCCTGTGCCGGAGGATGTCCGATCTCCACAGCCCAGAGCGCACGGCGGATAGTGAACACATCTTTAGGATCATCTATCTCCTCATGACGCAGAAACTCGGCCCACGCGCCGTCAGGAGTATCGCAGAAATAGTGGGTTAGGTCTCCTGCATCATTCCAGCGACCCGACGATTGCTCCGCATCCTCGCGTAAGAACGGAAAGCGAGGGTCGGCGTGACGGAACGCAATCATGTTGCTGGCGACGACCTGAGCGCACGGGCAAGTTCGCGGACACGAAACGCTCCTTCGTAATCGGGCGACCATCCTTTGCCAAGCGTCTGCACAGGGGAATTGCCGCCGAGCAGGCTGCGCTTACGGTCAAACCAGCGCCTGACGCCGTAGTCATTGTACGCGCCGATAAGGTCGCCGACTACGAAGGCGAGAAAATGCAGGCGCGCCGCAACTGGGTCAGGCGTTGATCTGCTGCCCGAAAGATAGCGTCGTACACTTGATTCGGAGACATCCAGAATGCGGGCCAGCAATTCCAGGCCCAACACGTCCTGCAGAGTGCGCCATTCATGCTCGGGAGCAGGCGACTGTTCCAATGCCTCGCAGACTTTCTCCAGCAAGGCGGAAATCCGATCCGGATCGGAACTTGGAAGTCGAACGAGATCGGCAACAAATACCTGTCCTATGCCAGCCTCGGCCAAGCCCGCACCAAGCCGCTGCAAGGCGGATTCGTCCAGGCGTGTGATCTGTCGGGACAGCAATCCCATTGCATCAGCGCGGCCAAGAGCTCCAATCGCGGCCGCCGCTAGGCGTGGATCGTCAAATGGATGACAAACGGATTTGATTTGGAGATTGCTCATGATCCAAACTGTGTCCGGTAGGGATGCCCCGGTCAAATCCAGTTCTCATGAATTTTCGCACAGGCAGAGTCCCAAAGCTTCTTGGCCCTGAGCTTTGCACAACTTCGTCCGCCACATGCCAGCTTGCCAAATGAAGGTTTGGGGACTGAACCGTGTCGATTGATCCCGGCGGGATCGCGAAACGCTCGTTACTGAAGGAGTTCCGCTTTCGCTCAGACATAGTTCCATGAGAACGAATGACATGGAGATGCCAAAATCTAGGCCAATTGAAAACTATATTTTGGATTGGCCTAGATTCCTGTTGGGATTCCTGCCCATGATTGAACGCGACCTCGCCCCTCGGCTGGCTGAAGCGGCTCGCATTTGGCCGTGTGTCACGGTTACAGGACCAAGGCAGAGCGGCAAGACGACGCTCTGCCGTGCCATGTTTCCGCATCACCAATACGCGTCGCTGGAAGATCCGGATGTCCGGGCTTTTGCGTCCGAAGACCCAAGGGGGTTCCTCGCGCAGTTTCCGGAAGGTGCCGTGTTAGATGAAATTCAGCGTGTGCCTGAGCTTCAATCCTATCTTCAAGGTGTCATTGACAGCGATCCGGCACCCGGACGGTGGATTCTCACAGGCTCGCAAAATTTCACGCTGCTGGAATCAGTCAGCCAGTCACTCGCAGGCAGAACGGCAGTTCATAGCCTGCTTCCGATGACGCACAATGAATCCGAACGGTTTCCCGTTCCCGCTCAGACTCTTGATGAAACGCTGTTCACCGGATCATACCCGCGCATATTCGACAGATCGATGGATCCTTCGGACTGGTTTCGGTCATATGTGGCGACCTATGTGGAACGCGATGTCCGGACGGTCGCAAATGTGGGCTCGCTGCCGACATTCCAGCGCTTCGCCGCGCTGTGCGCCGGACGCACTTCGCAGCTGCTGAACTTCTCATCGCTCGCGGGGGACTGCGGCATTTCCCAACCCACTGCAAAATCCTGGTTCGGCGTTCTGGAAACCAGCTTCATGGCATTCCGCCTGCCGGCCTTCCACGGCAACCTGCGCAAACGGCTTGTGAAGACGCCAAAGCTCCATTTCTACGACACGGGCTTGGTGTGCTGGCTTCTGGGAATCCGCACGCCGGAACAGCTCCGGGCACATCCTCTTCGGGGTCCGATATTCGAGACATGGGCCGTCTCCGAAATCGTCAAACGCCAGACCAATCAAGGCGAAGTACACCGCCTGTCCCACTATCGCGACCGCAACGGAGCGGAAGCCGACATCATTGTCAAGTGGTCTGGAGGCAAGATGCTGGTCGACGCCAAGTCCGGCGCAACGGCATCTTCCAGCTTTCTCCAGGGCGCAAGGCGAGTCAGGAAACACCTCGACATCCTGACGCCAAGTCCGGCGGTCGTTGTATATGGAGGCGATGAGCGGCAGCGGCGCGGAACGGACAGTCTGGTGCCGTGGCGGGAACTGCATGGTGTCGATTGGACAGGTTCGGAGTGAATGTCCTGTAAGCCCACGCGTAACGCTGACTGGAACCGACACCGCTGTTCTCGGGCAGTGTTTTTGGGTGATTGGCCTGAAAACTGCCGTCAATTCGATGGGAGAGGCCGTGTTATGCGTTTCCGCTTCTTACGACAGCACCGGCTCTTTGGTCCATGAAACCGTATCCGGTCGAATTCGAACCTAATGGGAAAACGTGACTCCTGTAGTCCCGGGTGTTCGGCAGCTGCAGTGCGGCTTCCAGGCGCGGAGCATGCGCCAAAATTAGGCAATTGTATCGTTGACTGAAACGCCTGCGCTTCAGCCTTCCGATCGATCTCACGGGTCATCGGAGTTGCCAGTGCAAACGCTTCGCGCCGTGCGGATGCGCCAATCCCGGACGCCATCGCCCTTCGCAGGCGGGCCTTTCGGCGTGCAAGGTGCGGAGCAATTAAGAACCTCACGTCGTTCAGTCAAGTACATAAACCCCCAAATTACGCTTGATTCCGGTGGAGGTCACGAAGGTGACCAAGGCGTAGGACAGAACCCGCGGAACGTGATCTCCGATGATCGCTACGATGCGATAGCTGCCCGCACGGTATCTCCAGGAGCTGCCGGAAACGGTCTTTCGGAGTGACTTTCAGTGTTGTGCTGGTCGTCTGTATGGACCACTTGATCCTTCAGGAAAGCAAGAGTCCGACACGCCGTCAGTCAGATCTGTCGAGCTTCCGTCTGGCTTGTAGCATCCAGTTCACCTTTCAATTCCAAATGGACACGGTGCGTCCTCATGCGGAACGGCATGTGTCTCTTCCAGTCGGATGTTGGTCAGACGACTCGTGACAAAGCAAAGATCCTCATTGGCGTACATGTGCGAAAGGACGGCTTCACGGGCAAGGAGGTCTTGGACTTCACGTCGGTCTTTGCCCAATACGCATGGAGGGCGATTCCGGGAGAATGCGCAGTTCGCCGTTTGTTGAGATTCCGGGACCGCGTGCAATGCGGCGAAGCCAGCAATAATGCGTTCCGACCCTCGGCAAATGGAATCTGAAGCCCGATTCCAGCAAAAACCTGTGCCTTGCGCGGCATCTCGATTCCGCGCTATTACGCCAAGGTTGCGGTTTGCTGCCAACTGGCTGTCATGGTGAGAAAGAAACGTCTTGATAAGGTTTTGGATGCGATACGGGAAGCGGGTGTTTCACCTGCGACGGCGCGCCGGATCGCGAACTGCGGTTCCCAAGGCCATGACGGGACGGTGAAATCCGTCCTGCAAGCCGATCTGAACACTTCGTCAACAGGGAGAACGACGACATGAACCTGAAATACCTGATCTGTTCCGTAGCGGCAGGCGGTCTCGCCACCGGTGCAGCGGCCCAGACTGAACTGAGCCTTTGGTACCACGGCGCCGGCAACGAGGTCGAAAGCAACATACTCAGCATCATCGTTTCCGATTTCAATGCCGGGCAGTCCGACTGGTCAGTTGCGGTAGAGAGCTTTCCGCAGGCAAGTTACAATGACTCCATTGTCGCCGCGGCGCTCGCCGAGAATCTGCCCTGCATCCTCGACGTCGACGGGCCGGTGATGCCGAACTGGGCTTGGGCGGGATACATGCAGCCGCTGCCGGTCTCGGATGGCGCCATTGAGGGCCATCTCGACGCTACCATCGGCCGGTGGGGCGGCGAGGTCTATTCCGTCGGCCTCTGGGATGCCGCAGTCGCGCTTTATTCCCGGCAGTCGACGCTCGATGAACTCGGCCTGAGAACGCCGACTCTGGACAACCCATGGAGCCTTGACGAGTTCAACGCCGCGCTCGATGCGGCCAAGGCGTCCGGCAACTACGACTATGCCCTTGATCTCGGCATGGCTTGGACCGGCGAATGGTACCCATATGCCTTCTCTCCGTTCCTCCAGAGTTTCGGCGGCGACATCGTCGACCGCTCGACCTACCAGACCGCAGAGGGCACCCTCAACGGCGATGCCGCGCTCGCTTTCGGCGAATGGTGGCAGAACCTGTTCAGCGCCGGGCTTGCGCCTGGAACATCACAGGATCCGGCAGATCGCGACTCCGGCTTCATCGAGGGCAAGTACGCCTTCGCCTGGAACGGCAACTGGGCTGCGGCAGCGACCCTGGACGCCGGTGTCGATGACGTCGTCTTCCTGCCAGCTCCTGACTTCGGCAACGGTTCGACGATCGGCGCTGCGTCTTGGCAGTTCGGTGTCTCCTCAACCTGCGAGCACCCTGAGGGCGCAGCGGCTTTCGTTGAGTTCGCACTGCAGGACAGGTACCTCGCGGCATTCTCGGACGGCATCGGCCTGATTCCATCGACACAGGATGCGGCAGCGATGACCGAACGGTATGCCGAAGGCGGTCCGCTTGAGCCCTTCTTCGCGCTCTCCGACGCCCAAGCGCTCGTCCGCCCGGTTACCCCGGGATACGTGGTTGCTGCGAAGGTCTTCGAAAAGGCGCTCGCGGACATCGCAAACGGCGCGGATGTCGCCGACACGCTTGATGCCGCTGTAGACGAAATCAACGCCGACATCGAAGCCAACGGAGGCTACGGCCACTGACGCTCTATGCCGGGGGCGGGTCCGCCGCCCCCGGCCGCTCCGCAGGGCACAGCGATGGCTTCGAGACTCACTACCTCCAACCGGGCGGGCTGGAGCTTTGCGCTCCCGGCGTTCGCGCTCATCGCGACGTTCATTATCCTCCCGTTCTTCTTCGCATTCTATCTTTCATTGACCAACCAACGGTTGATTTCGCCCAACCCCACCGAGTTTGTAGGGCTGGAAAACTATCGCGACCTTCTCAGACTGTCGGTCATCACGCTTGAGCCGGAACGGGACGGGAGCGGTGCGGTCGTCCTGAACGAAGACGGCGGAATCGCCTATCCGCGAGTCCGTACCATCACGCGGAATCCGGACTTTCCCCAATATCGGGGGATGCGCGAATGGTTCCGCTGGCAGGCAGGAGAGAACGCACAGGTCGTCATCGCCAGCGACGTCGTGTTCTGGAAAGCGCTGGCGAATACACTGACCTTCGTGCTTTTCATCGTTCCGCTCCAAGGTGGCGGTGCGCTGCTTCTTGCCCTTCTGATCAACCAGAAGCTCCGCGGAATCAATGTCTTTCGGACGGTCTACTTCATGCCGGTCGTGATCTCTATCGTTGTGATCTCGCTGTTGTGGCGGTTCATCTATGACGGCAGCGACGGGCTTCTGAACAACATTCTCTGGGCCCTTAGTTTCGGTTATTTCCAGCCTGTCGACTGGCTCGGCAAGCCCGAGACCGCGCTGGGCGCAATCATCGTGATGTCGGCCTGGCAGGCAGTTGGCTTCCATATGGTGATCTGGCTGTCCGGGCTGCAGACGATTTCGCCGACGCTCTACGAAGTCGCCGCCATCGAAGGCTCCAGCAAGTGGCAGACCTTCCGCTACGTGACCTGGCCCGGGCTGCGAAACACTGCGGTCCTGGTTCTGATAGTGATAACGATGCAGGCCTTCGCGCTCTTTGCCCAGATCGACGTGATGACGAACGGCGGTCCCCTCGACAGCACCCAGACGCTGGTGTTTCAGGCTGTCGAACGCGGCTACGGCAAACAGGATATTTCCGGCGGCTCGACAATTTCGGTAATCCTCTTTTTCGTCGTGCTGTCAATTTCGCTGACCCAGCGCTACCTGACTCGGGCGCGGACCTGATGGCCCTGGTGACCCGCGAGAATGTCGGCATGAGGCTAGCGGTTCGCTATGCCGTTCTCATCCTGGTGGCGCTTGTATTCGCGTTTCCGTTGGTCTTCATGGTCATTTCCTCACTGAAGCCTGACCAGCAGCTGCTGCAGGACACGTCAAGCCTGCGCGCCTTCCTGCCGGTCGGAGACGTAAGCCTCGACAATTACTTTGCCGCTTTCGACCGTGCCCCGATCGGGCGGTTCATGCTCAACTCGGTCTTCGTGACCGTTGTAACGGTCACCATGTCGGTGGCAATCTGCTCTCTGGCGGCGTTCGCATTCGTCTATATGAACTGGAGCGGACGGGATGCAGTTCTGTCGATCATACTGGCAACTCTCATCATTCCGTTCGAAACTATCGCGGTTCCGCTTCTGTTGATGGTGTCGCGGCTGCCTTGGATCGGCATGGAGGGAATCGAGTGGGGCTGGCTCAACACCTATCGGGTGCAGATTGTCCCTTGGATTGTGGACGCACTGACGATCTTCCTGTTCGTTCAGTATTTCAAGGATCTTCCGGGAGAACTGATCGAAGCCGCGCGGGCTGAAGGCGCGGGCTGGTTCCAGATCTACCGCCGGGTGGTCATGCCGCTCTCGGGGCCGGTTCTGGCGACGGCGGTGATCCTGAAATCCCTGAAGATGTACAATGAACAGTATCTCTGGCCGCTCATCGTCGTTCAGGACGAGGCGCATCGGCCCATCATGGTGGGACTTGGGTATTTCTTCCAGCTCAATGTCGCATGGGGCGAGCTGATGGCCTATCTCACCCTGATCTCGGTGCCGGTGCTGGTATTCTATCTACTTCTGCAACGGGCATTCATCGCATCTATCGCCTCAACCGGCGTGAAAGGGTAGTCAATGGTCCTGGCACTTGAAGACGAATTCGTCTGGGACAGCTGGTATGTCCATGACGGCGATCTCTGGCACTGCTTCTTTCTCAAGGCCCCGCGTTCCATTGGCGACCCGGAGCTTCGGCACTGGAATGTGAAGTATGGCCATGCCACGAGCACGGATCTCGTGAACTGGACCCATTTGGGCACGTGCTTCAATCCTTCCCCGGGGCCTTCCTGGGACGACTACACCATCTGGACCGGCTCGACCGTGCGCGGCGACGATGGTCTCTGGCATCTCTACTACACCGGCGGGAGCCGGAACGAGGACGCCAAGTTCCAGAGGATCGGGCATGCCACTTCCCGAGATCTCCATAACTGGAAGCGTGTGGGAGACGGACAGATCCTGGATCTGGACGGCCCTAACGCCCACCAATACGAGACCGGCTACCCCAACACCTGGCATGATCGGGCAATGCGGGATCCCTGGGTGATGAAAGATCCGGATGGCGGCTGGATCATGTATTTCACTGCCCGTGTCTCCGGTGTCGCCGAACCCAACGCGGCGGGCTGCATAGGATTTGCAACTTCGCCTGATGGATATGACTGGACCCTCGAGCCCCCGGTATTTGCGGGCGGCTACGGACAGCTTGAAGTGCCTCAGGTGTTTGAGGCGGGCGGGCGATGGTACTGCCTTTTCTGCACCGCGGCCGAGCACTTCTCCAAAGCGCAGGCCGGACTCACGCCCGGCGGCCCGGTCACAGGAAACCACTATCTCACCGGAGCGGATCCCCGCGGTCCATGGGCGCTCGCTCCCGGTTTTCTCGACGGCGCACTGCCGCCCAGGCGTTATGCGGCGCGCATTCTCGACACAGGGGCAGGCCTTGTCATTCTTGGATTCGCGGATCGGCCGAAGGGGCGGTTCGTCGGGCATATCATGGACCCTGAACCGGTAATTCCAGGGAAGGACGGTCTCCTCAGGATTGCCATCAGACAGGAAGCGGCGGAGTAGCAATGGCGACGGTCAGACTGAGCGATGTCCGGAAGAGCTTCGGATCGGCTGAAGTCATCAAGGGCGTGGACATAGACATTGATGACGGCGAGTTCGTGGTCTTTGTCGGTCCTTCGGGCTGCGGAAAGTCCACGCTTCTGCGGATGATCGCGGGGCTTGAGGATATCACTTCGGGCACGATTGAAATCGACGGCCAGGTCGTCAATGCCCTTGAGCCGAAGAACCGGGGAATCGCGATGGTGTTCCAGACCTACGCGATTTTCCCCCACATGACGGTGCGCGAAAACGTGGCCTTCGGGCTTACGATCAACAGGGTTCCAAAGGAGCAGAAGGAGAGGAAAGTAGCGGAAGCCGCACGCATCCTGCAGATGGAGCATCTCCTGGACCGCAAGCCCTCCGAGCTTTCCGGTGGCCAGCGCCAGCGTGTCGCCATCGGCCGCGCCATCGTTCGCGACCCCAAGGTATTTCTGTTTGACGAGCCGCTGTCGAACCTCGACGCCGCGCTCCGAATGGACATGCGGATGGAGATCGGCAAGCTTCACCAGTCGCTTAAGGCTTCGATGATCTATGTCACTCACGACCAGGTCGAGGCGATGACGCTCGCCGACAAGATCGTTGTGCTTAAGGATGGCGAGGTGATGCAGGCCGGAGCTCCGATGGATCTTTATCACGATCCCGCCAACCTGTTCGTTGCGGGTTTTCTCGGGGCTCCTTCGATGAATTTCATTCCAGTCAGTGTAGATGGAGTGGAGGGGGATCACGTGACGATTTCTTCGGCTTCGGTCGACCGCATGGCAGTGCCGCGAAAGGGTCGCGAATTCACGGTTGGCCAGACCGCGACTCTTGGCGTGCGGCCTCAGCACATCCGCGCCGCGAAAGGCAAAGGCGGCATGCTGCATGGCCATGTCGAACTCACTGAACGGTTGGGAAGCGAGACAGTGGTGGATGTGGCCTTGCCCACGGGAGGCAAAATCATCGTCGCGCTGCCTGAAGATCAGATCCTGCCACAGGGAGCCGAGGCGTCGTTCGACTTTGATCCTAGCCAGGCGCATCTGTTCCCTGATTCCGGTTGAGGAAACCGGCCGTCATTCCGGTCCCATTTTGTTTCGGATGAAGGTGCTGCTTGAAGGTGCTGCTCTCGGTTGCAGACCTTGGACGCTTCAACGCGCGTTTGAGGTGGTGCGAGGCAGGGATGACCCGGAACCGAATGATGTTCTCGCCGACGCGCATCCTCGCGTTACCGTGCACTTTGCCGCCACACAGGTTGTCTACGAACGGTGCTTAAGTGCGGACACAGGCTTCGCCCGATCGTCGATTTTGCCGATGGCTTTCCTTACATGATCTAATGCGCCGCTTGTTCTGAACGCGGCGTCAGTCCCGGCTTCCAAGTATTTCCTTGATTTCGTCAATGTCTGCTTCGAGGCGGGCTTGGCCTTCGTCAATCTTTACTTCAAGACGGGCTAAATCTGTCTGGGTTTCTGTCACGGCGAGCACAAGCCAAGCCAAGGCACTAAGAAAGGCCGCCATGAAAGTCACGGTCACACCGACGGCCATCGGATTCCGTGTCACATCGTCCCGTCGGGATTCGCGCCGAAATTCCTTGGCCAATAGATTCGAAAGTTCCGCGCTGGCTCCTGCCCGTTGGAGCTGCTCGCTCGTCACTGCCATTTCTTATTCTCCGTTCCTCAATCCCCGCCCGCAACATGGCATGGAGGCACTCATTTATCAACTGCCCAGTCAGTCGGTAGCGGGTTACTTCAAAAACCGTCGCAGGAACGGGAACATAGCAGGAATATCACTGCGGACTGGCATGGACCGTTGGCCCCGAGTCTGTGCTGTGACCAGCCGTGGAGGCCGGATTCAGGGCCTGACCTAAAATACTACATATTGTTTTCAATGGCGATCTCTTTGGTGTAAAATGACAATATAATG
Organism: Rhodobacter sp.; assembly: GCA_022824145.1. Taxonomy (GTDB): domain Bacteria; phylum Pseudomonadota; class Alphaproteobacteria; order Rhodobacterales; family Rhodobacteraceae; genus JAPOUP01. Next base: position 10,579 of record JAJEAY010000250.1, read on the forward strand.
TATAATGACTGGACCTTTAGGCCAGCCTCTTTGGCATGGTTGCCCGCACCAGCGGGATGACGGAAATCGCCCGCCGAACCGGCCTTTCGCGCGAGCAGCGCTTCCGCTCGTTGAGCGCTGAAGGAAATCCTATGCTGCGCACGGTTCTTGCGGTTATGCAGTCTGTAGGCATCCAGCTTCTCGCAAAGCTGGCCGAACCTGGCGAGGCATGACCGGCTGTTCCATTCGGCCGGATTTCGCAATCGTTACCCACGCGGACTGGATTTGGGATCCCGTGAACCGACAACTTCCGGGCGCTTCCAGGCTCTGCACCAAGCAAGATCGGGTAGTGCCCGACAGACCGGAAATTCGCAGACATCGATGTAGGGATCGTCGGTGGCTTCAGCGGGCACTCGGCGGTTAGGTGCGATTTCAGTAGATGTGCTGGTTTTCAAGTCAACCAAACGGAATTGTAATCCAAAAGGATTTTCACGGGCGTGGCATCAATGCTGCCTTCCGGTTTCTGGAACTGCAAGTGAGGCGTTGCCAACACTTCGGACTGACCCGCTACCAGTACATTTTCCCAATCCTCGAATTGAATAGCCAGCGCCACAGCGGTTCGACCGCAGACCTTGACGTTGGCGGGCGTTGTAATATGACAGTATTGCCATTGGATTTCTGACAAACAAACAGGAGATAACGACCTATGCGGGGCCTGCCAAAGCAGATCATGGAGTGCGCGCAGGCTCTTCCGGAGGCTGCGCCGCTGTGTCCGGGTTCCCTGCTTCACTTCGGCCGCCGTGCGGCAGTTGACCAAGCCTTGTCGCGCCTCGCCCGCTCAGGCAGGTTGATGCGGATCTGCCAAGGTGTCTACATGCTTCCCGTCGAAACCCGGTTTGGCCAGCGTGCGCCCTGTCCCGGCAAGGCGCTGGCCGCTTTGTCAGTGTTGTGGGGGGAAACCATCGTAATCTGTGGTGGCGCGGCGGCCAACCGCCTCGGTCTGACTACGCAGAATCCGGTTCGATCAGTCTACCTCACCTCCGGCCCCAATCGACGTCTTCACTTCGGACTGTCCGTTGTGGAACTGCGCCACGCGCCGCGTTGGCAACTCTTGGCCCCACACCGCAAGGCTGGCGATGTTATCCGTGCCTTGTCATGGCTCGGCCCCGAAGAGGTCGAGGTTGGGCTGGAAGCGGTCCTGCCGACGCTTTGCAACGAAGACCGCCACGAACTTTTTGCTGCGCGAGCTACCATGCCGAACTGGATGGCGCAGCCTGTTAGCGACCGCCTCCTGCACGGCTGAGATGTGGTATCAAGACCTTTCGGCTGGCGATCGTCGTGATGCCTTGCGGGTCGCGGAGCGCGAGGGCCGCCACAAGGCGCATCTCCTGGAGAAGGACATCTGGGTCGTTGCGACGCTCGACGCTTTGTTCGAGAGTCCTTTCGCCCACCACCTGACCTTTAAGGGCGGAACATCACTGTCGAAAGCATGGCGTGCGATCCGGCGATTCTCAGAAGATGTCCACATCACCTACGATATCCGCGTTTTCGCGCCGGACTTGGTTTCCGGGGCGGGCGACGGGTCGCTTCCAGCAAACCGAAGCCAGGAAAAGCGTTGGACTCGAGCGATCCGTGCTCGCCTGACCGAATGGGTTCGGGATCATGCCCGCCCTGTCGTCGAAGCAGCGCTCGGCGGTGCCGGGCTTGAAGCGACGTTTCGTGTAGAGGCGGATCGCCTTCACATCGGTTACGAGCCGCTGTTTGAGGTGATCGGATTGGTGCGTCCGGAAGTCACTGTCGAGTTCGGCGCTCGTTCCACTGGACAGCCGCACAAGATCCATCCGGTCGTCTGTGACGCCGCTGCGCTTTTGCCGGACCTGGCGTTTCCTGAGGCGAGTCCCGCCGTCATGCTGGCTGAGCGAACGTTTTGGGAGAAAGCGACCGCGATCCATGTTTTCTGCCGCCAGGAACGGTACCGGGGCGAACGGCTTTCCCGTCATTGGTACGATCTCGTGCGTCTCGACGAGGCTGGCATTACCGGCCATGCGTTGGCCGACCGCTCGCTCGCGTTCTCGGTTGCCCGCCACAAGGCGATTTTCTTTTCCGAGAAGGACGCGACAGGCTCGCGGATCGACTATGAGGCGGCGGTATCTGGTGACCTGCAGCTCGTGCCCGTCGGGGCTGCACAGGCGGCACTCGCAGGTGATTACGCACGGATGCTGGCTGATGGGATGTTGTTCGATGACACCGAACCACTTGATGCGCTGATGGAGCGGTGCGCTGAAATTGAGGTGCGGGCCAATGCCGCGGGGTCAAGGAGCCGTTGATGGACGTATTCGCCTTCAGAGAGGAACTTGTTACCGAGTATGAGCGGTTTTCCCGAAGGTTCGCCAGCAAAGTTCGCTGGGATGGCCCTGGCGCACAGCGCCATCTAAACGGCACGATTCACCGATGATTGGCCAACGGCGACAGACTGTGCTCCTTGCCTGGATCTGAATAGGCACCTATAAGCCGGAAAACAGGGAATTAGGCGCATGGGCTTTGACCATACCCATCTGCTGGGCATCGAGCACCTGGAACCACGGGACATCGGTGCCATCCTCGATCTTGCCGACAGCTATGTGGACCTAAACAGACGTCAGGAAAAGCATGCGGACGTGCTGTCCGGCCTGACCCAAATCAACATGTTCTTCGAGAGCTCGACCCGCACCCAGGCGAGCTTTGAGATTGCGGGCAAGCGGCTTGGCGCGGACGTGATGAGCATGTCAATGGAAACCACGAGCCTCAAAAAAGGCGAGACACTGATCGACACGGCACTGACGCTTAACGCGATGCACCCGGACCTTCTGGTGGTGCGCCATCCGCGCTCCGGCGCGGTGAACCTGCTCGCCGAAAAGGTCAACTGCGCCGTCCTCAATGCGGGCGACGGTCGGCACGAACATCCTACGCAGGCGTTGCTTGACGCACTCACGATCAGGCGGGCGAAGGGGCGGCTCCACAGGCTGAACGTCGCCATCTGCGGTGACATCGCGCATTCGCGTGTGGCACGGTCAAACATCCTGCTTCTCGGCAAGATGGAAAGCCGTATCCGTCTGGTTGGTCCGCCTACGCTCATTCCGGCCGGAGCTGCGGACTGGGGTGTTGAGATATATGACGATATGCAGAAAGGCCTGCTCGGCGCGGACGTTGTCATGATGCTTCGGCTACAGAAAGAGCGGATGGATGGCGGATTCATCCCCTCTGAAAGGGAGTATTTCCACAGATTCGGACTTGATGCGGAAAAGCTTGGTTTTGCCAGGTCCGACGCCATCGTGATGCATCCGGGTCCGATGAACCGAGGCGTCGAGATTGACGGCACGATCGCTGACGACATCAACCGATCGGTAATTCAGGAACAGGTGGAGATGGGGGTTGCGGTGCGGATGGCGGCAATGGACCTGCTGGCGCGCAACCTGAAATCTCCACCCGCCGAGGCCGCGGCATGATAGATATGCGAATTCCCTGGTTCGGAAACGCTGTGATGAATGAGCAGCCCGATCCTGTAATTTGCCGTATGATTCACACGTGGCCCGAAGGGCCGTTCCTGCGAGAAGCATTCCGGCGGGAGGCGCAGCGGTGACTCTCCTGCTGTCAAACGCTCGGCTCGTCGATCCGGAAGCGGGAACCGTCACTTCCGGATCCCTGGAAATATCCGGCGGAAAGATCGGCAGAATCGTCCGAAACGGCGAACATGTCTCAGCTGAAGTCACCATCGACTGTGGCGGAAAGGTGCTTGCCCCTGGAATCGTCGATCTGGGCGTGAAAGTCTGTGAGCCGGGAGAGCGCCACAAGGAGAGCTTCCGAACGGCCGGTCGGGCGGCAGCGGCCGGCGGGGTGACGACGATGGTCACGCGCCCCGACACAACCCCGGCCATCGACAGCCCTGAACAGCTGGAATTCGTTGCGCGACGGGCGGCTCAGGACGCATCGGTCAATGTGCGGCCCATGGCTGCCCTTACGAAGGGCCGCCTTGGGCGGGAGATGGTGGAGATTGGATTTCTGAAAGATGCGGGAGCCGTGGCGTTCACGGACTGTGATTCAGTCGTCGCCGATCTGAAGGTGTTTTCGCGATGCCTTGCCTATGCCGGCTCGCTGGACGCGCTCGTAATCGCACACCCGCAGGAACCTGGCCTCAGCTCGGGTACCGCGGCCACTTCGGGAAGGTTCGCCTCGCTGCGCGGGCTTCCGGCGGTTTCACCCATTGCGGAGCGAATCGGACTGGAACGGGATCTTGCGCTGGTTGAAATGACCGGGTCGAAGTATCACGCTGACAATCTTTCAACGGCAGCGGCGCTGCCAGCACTTGAACGCGCCAAGGCTGCAGGACTGGACGTGAGTGCTGGCGTGAACGTCCACCATTTGACGCTCAACGAGCTTGACGTCGGCGACTACCGAACGTTTTTCAAGGTCAAGCCGCCACTGCGGTCTGAGGAGGACCGTCAGTCGATGGTTGAGGCGGCGGCGAGCGGACTTGTCGACATCATCTGTTCAATGCACACGCCACAGGACGAGGAGTCGAAACGGCGTCCTTTCGAGGAAGCGGCGAGCGGTGCGGTGGGGCTTGAGACGCTGCTTCCGGCGGCGCTCCGCCTTTATCATGGAGGCGCGATGGAACTGCCTCGGCTGTTTGGAGCGCTCGCCCTGAATCCAGCGCGGCGACTCGGACTGCCCTCGGGGCGCCTTGCAGCTGGCGCACCGGCGGATCTGGTTCTGTTCGATCCAGATGCTCCCTACGTGCTTGACCGATCGGAGCTTCAGTCCAAGTCCAGGAACACGCCGTTCGATGGCGCCCGCCTGCAGGGCCGCGTTCTGAGAACCTGGGTTGGTGGCCGGGAGGTTTACGAAAGGGCCTGATGTGCTCGCAGGCGTTCAGGTTACACGGCGGAACCGGGGACAGACATGCACGGTGGCCGGAACCGTTGGGCCGGTCGATGGGCTGATGTGCCATATCAGGGAGGGCTGGCATGGAACTGATACAGATGTTCGCGAGCGTGGTTCTGGCATATCTGCTGGGTTCGGTGCCGTTCGGGCTGGTAATGGCGCGGCTGTTTGATCTGGGAGATCTCAGGAAAGTCGGATCGGGCAATATTGGCGCAACGAACGTATTGCGCACCGGCAACAGGCTGGCGGCGCTGCTTACGCTTGCAGGCGATGCTGGCAAAGGGGCCGTCGCGGTGATTGCCGCGCGCTGGCTCGCGGGAGAGAGCGCCGCGGGTTTCGCCGGGCTGTTCGCGATGATCGGACATCTGTTTCCTGTGTTTCTGGGATTCCGGGGAGGGAAGGGAGTCGCGACCTTCCTTGGTACGCTGCTGGCGCTCAGTTTTCCGGTCGGAGCCGTATCTTGCGCGGTTTGGCTTGTGGTTGCGCGGATTTTCCGCATCAGTTCGCTCTCGGCGCTTTCCGCAGCGGCATTGGCGCCTGTCTGCGCTGCGGTTTTCTACCATTGGCACTTGGCGGCTATTGTCGGTGTGATGGCTATACTTGTTGTCGGAAAGCACTCAGCCAACATCCGGCGTCTGCTGGATGGAACGGAACCCAGGATTGGAAGTTAGTATTGATGCGGGCTGGCCGCTTGAGCGAGCTCAAACGGCATTTTCGGGTGGGGAGACCTGATTCCGGAAATGGCACGCAATCCGGCGAAGACTCGGTGATCCAGATCGGCAGCTTTCTTGCGGAAGTGGCAAGCGCCGATCAAATCGCCGCCTGCAGGATCCCGAAATAGTCCTCCGCTGTGGCCGGACGCGGATTTGTTGCGCTCAGATGGTCCTTGGACGCCTTCTCAGCGATGCCTTGCAGGAGACTTCGGTCTACGCCAAGCTTCCCCAGCGTTACGGGCAGGCCGATTCCGGCAACAAACTCGTGCATCCAGTCATGGGTTTCAATACCTTCCGGAATCGACGCCGCGCTGCGAATCAGATCGATGGATTCGACCGCGTGATCCCTGTTGAAGCGGAGAATATGCGGCAGAAGAACGCCGATCAACGTGCCATGGTGGAGGTGTAGCTCGCCCAAAGGAGTTGCCATGGCGTGAGCGCCGCCGAGCGCTTTCTGCAGGCACATGCCGCCTTCGAGCGCGGCCATCATCATTTCCCAGCGCGCCTGCCGATTTGATCCGTCGTTCACGGCAACCGGCAGCCACTTTGCGGCGCGTGCCACGCAGTCAAGGGCGATGGCGCCGGCGGGCGGGTTGATCCAGGGGCTCATCGTTGTTTCGATCCCATGGCTAAGCGCGTCGATTCCGGTGGCTGCGGTCAGCCGTGGTGGCAGCGACAGGGTCAGTTCCGGATCACAGATCACCACGTCCGCCACCATGTTCAGGTTGACGGCGACGCACTTTGTTCCATCGAGCAGCGACATTACGCATGCCCGTCCCACCTCGGCGCCGGTTCCCGCTGCGGTCGGGACCGCGATCTGCGGCGAGACCTTGCCGATCCGGGCGGATCCACCCGTCTTGACATTGAAATCCGCCAATTTTCCGCCGTGGCTCGTCAGGAGCGCCACGGCCTTGGCCAGGTCGATCGGAGATCCGCCGCCTAGCGCGATGACTCCGTCGCAACCCCTCTCGAACCAGATATCCAGGCATTCGAGCAGGGACTGTTCGGTCGGGTTCTCGGTGGTGCCGTCATAGACGACCGGCCGGCAGGGTTTGGACGCATCCAGCGCCCGGTCCAGAATCCCCGCCGACGCGATCCCCCTGTCCGTGATCAGGAGCGGCAGCTTGAGGCCCAGTCCGGCGATTTCATCTCCCAGCGTCGAAATCGCCCCGAAATCGAAGAGGATGCGGGAGAGATACTGGATCACTGCCATCAGCTGCCGGATTCCCAGTAGATATGCTTGGTTTCGAGGAAGTCGTTCATCGCCTCGATTCCGTGCAGCCGGCCGATCCCGCTCTCGCGATACCCGCCGGTCTCGACCTCTGCCAGGAGCCGGTTGTGGCAGTTTATCCAGACCGTGCCGAATTTCAGTTTGCGGGACATCCTCATGCTGCGGTTGAGGTCATTCGTATAGATCGACGATGCGAGACCGTATCTTGTGGCATTCGCTTTCGCCAAGGCGTCCGCTTCGTCGCTGAAACGCTCGAGCGATACAATCGGCCCGAAGAGCTCGTCCTGAACAAGCGGGTGTGAGACATCTTCGATCTCAAAAACGCTCGGGGTGACAAAGCAGCCCTGTGCGAGCCTCTCTCCGCCCGTATCTCCGCGCAGAATCAGGTTCGCTTCATTCGCCGCCCGGTCGATGATCCTCAGGATTCGGGCCTGGTTATGGGCATCGACGAGGGGACCGAGTTCAACTCCCGCGTCCAGCGCGGAACCCGCCCTGGTATTCCCGAAGGCTGATACCAGACGTTCCCGGACGCTTTCGTAGATGCTGTCCTGCACCAGGATCCGGCTTATGCAGGTACACATCTGGCCGTTCAGGGCAAGTGCGCCTCGTTTGATTTCCGCTATGGTACTATCGAGCTCGGCATCCTCAAATACCAGCGCAGGCGCTTTGCCGCCCAGTTCGAGGCTCACCTGCTTGACGGTGGCGGCGGCATTGGCCATGACGGTTCTTCCGGTCCGTGACGATCCGGTGAAGGAAATCACGTCGACTTCGGGATGGCTCGACAGGACCGTACCAACTTCGGTTCCATGCTCATTGACGGAATTCACGATCCCGTCGGGAAGATCCGCAACGTCCGAAAAACAGGCCATTACGGCAGCGTTGGTCAGAGGGGTCTGGGGGGCGGGTTTGATGACGACACTGCACCCGGCCGCCAAAGCCGGGGCTACTGAACGCACCAGGAGCGTGACCGGTGCGTTCCATGGAACGATAACCGACACCACACCGGAAGGTTCCCGGGTCATCAGGCTCATCTTGCCCGGGCCGCTTTCGAAAGTCCGGCCGAACACGTTTCGGGCGACGCCCGCATAGTAGCGGGCCTCGCCAAAGCCTGCCGCGAGTTCATGTGCCGCCTGGCCCAGAACCTTGCCGTTCTCCCATGCCATGAGCCGGGCGATCGAGTCTTTCTGCGCTTCCAGCCTGTCGGCGAAATCAAGAAGGGCTTTCGCTCTCAACCTGGGATCCTGCGCCCAGTCCGTGGTCTCGAACGCCTCACGGGCGACCATGACGGCACGACCGGCAAGTTCCGCCGAGCCGTTTGGCGCGGTACCGAGTATCGAGCCGTCATTGGGGCTGACGCTTTCGGTCCAACCGTTGCCGGCATCCGAGATCCAGGCGCCCCCGATGAAGTGATCTCCTTCGTGTGCGGGCATCTTTTGCTGTCCATTTCCTGAAGGCTGGTTTCGAAACCCTAGATTTGCCGTCGTCGGGCGGGCAAAGAGTATCTTCTTTTGAAAGGCAAAAGCAACGCTTATAGAAATTCAATGGATCTGAAGCAGCTTCGCGACTTTCTGGCGATTTCCGAACTCAGCAGCCTTACCGCAGCTGCGGAAAAGCTCAACGTGACCCAGCCTGCCTTGGGACAGCAGATGCGCAAGCTTGAAGCCGACCTCGGCGTTCAGCTGATCAAACGGCATTCACGCGGGGTTCAGCTCACCGAGGCTGGCCAGAAGCTGAAGACCCACGCGGAGGACATTGTATCCCGCGTTACTCAGGCTGTCGTTGACGTCCGGCGCTTCAGCGCCGTTCCGTCAGGTACCGTGCGACTTGGCGTAACTCCGTCACTGGGGCGCGTGATCGTTCCCCAGCTGCTGGAAATAGCTGCCGACCGTTTTCCGGAAGTGTCGATCCAGTTCACGCAGGGACTGACCGATCAATTGGATCGCCTGATCGGAAAACACGAACTGGACATCGCAGTGACCCATTCGCTGATCGATACGGAAACCATTGAAACCCTCCCGCTATACTTCGAGACGATCTATGTCATCGGTCACATGGCATTGATCGGCGACTGTGAAGAGCCGATGACGCTTGCCCAGCTCGTGCGGCTTCCGATGGCGCTTGACGACCGCAACCAGCATCTGCGCAAGATCATTGACAGGGGCATTGCCGACCTGGGGCTTGAGTTACGTGACTATGTGGAGATACCGGCTATCAACATCCGGCGCGAACTGGTTACGCAGGGCCGCCGGTGCATACTGGCGCCATATGCACTCTTCCCGCAGGAACTCGAAGCCGGAACGATTGTGGCCAAACGCACGGAAATTCCCGATCTTGACCGCGTTCTGTATCTGGCCAGTTCCCGCGTTGAGAAACTTTCCCCGGCGGAATCGGCGATACGAGGGTTGATGGTCGAGATCGTCGACAGTGCGATCAGCGGCGGGCTTTTCGGTTGGCGCATGCCGGAGGACTGACGCGGCAGGTAGTCAAGCAGCCATCGAAAACAGGTCCGGGCATCGTCGTGTTGCGGGAGTGTTCCCCTGTCCGGCGTACATTGGCGCTTGGAGATTCCAGGCGATTCCCCGGTTCGAATGGAAAGGACATGATCAAGAACGCAAGGCTGATCGAGAACCCAAATCCTCGAGCGCCCCTTGCAGCCGTCCTGTCGTTCGACTTGGACAGCCGCATCGAGGTCCGGGCCGTCGTTTCCGATGTGGACCGGAGTTTTGAGATCGGTTTCGGACTCCTCGGCCCCGGGAACATGGAACTGCCTGTCCTTGGCATGCGGCCGGATCGGGATCATCGTGTAACCGTTCTCGCAGGGGAGGCGTCGGCAGCGCTCCCGGTCTACAGAACGTCGCCTTTGCCTGGCGGTCATGGTTTCCCGCCGGAGCTTCGGGTGAACATCGAACGTCGGGAACTGCGCGAACCCGGCATCATCCTGCTTTCGGTGCATCGCCTTCCCACCGGCCGCTACCATCAATGGTCGTCCGGGAAGGCGGCGTTCGGTTTTTTTTCTGGGGCATCATCGTAGCGCTCGATGCTGACAGCGAGATCTGCTGGTACTATGTGGTGGATAGTATTGTCGAAGGTGTTGACCGGCTGCCCAACGGAAACATTATGTTCCATACGTGGGACTGCCGCACGACCGAGATCGATCTCCTCGGGAATACCGTTAACCCGTGTTATGCGGTTCGTCATCCGCGCGGCCCAGTTGAAGGCGCAATCGGCGTCGATGTCGCCGGTCTTCATCACCAGCCGGTGGTGATGCCCAACGGCAGCTTCCTGATCATGGTGGCCGATGCTTTCGATGCCGATGAATGGTATACGGATCAATGGAACCTCGACGCACCCAAAGCGCCCGCAAGAATCGTCGGTGACGGCGTCGCGGAGATGGATCCGGAAACGGGGAACCTGCTATGGACATGGTGGGCAAAGACCACATCGACCCGCTTCGGATCGGCTACGGATCGCTAGACGATTATTGGGAACTTCGGGGTTTCAGAGGCGCCTACGACTGGACGCATGGCAACGGCGCCGCCTATGACGCGAGTGACGATTCCGTCATACTGTCGCTTCGCCACATGGGAGCGCTCCTGAAGATCGACCGCGCCAGCGACGGAGTGAGGTGGATTTTGGGAGAGCCCCGCGACTGGGGACGCCTTGAGGCCAGGTGCCTGAAGTCCATCAACCTCGCCCGCTGGCCTTACCATGGACACAATCCGCGCATCACCGATCATGGCACGGTTATGTATTTCGACAACGGCACCTGGGCGCTCGCCCGCCGCGGGCACCGGTTCCCGTTCACGAAAGTTTCAGCCGAGCCGTCGAGTATCTCGTCGACGAAGACGCCATGACAGTCGAAGAGGTCTGGGCGTCAGACCGGGAAATGTCCGGGACTTCCTGGCTCGCGCCGGATATGGGCGATGCGCATCTATTGCCGGCCACCGGCAACCGAATGGCGGTCTGGGCCCATTGCGTGCGCAGGATTCCGGGTCAGGTCTACAGCAGCAACAACATGTCCGGAACCTTCTTCAACGACTACGGGATGCCATCTATATTGCGTGAGTATGGCGGACAGAGGGGTGATGAGGTCGTCTTTGAGCTTGAGATGCGCGATCCGAGCGAGGTCGTGAATTGGGGAATCTACGGATGCAAAGTGATCCCCGGCTTCTACAGCTGAACGCCTTTGAGGGCTGCCCTGAAAGCCCGAAAAGGCTTATTCCTTTAAGTCCGGTGGGTCCAGATTTTGTGTCCGGAGGGGGTTGACGCGCCGTGCTGTTGCCATTATGTTCCCATTCATGGACAGCCAGCGCGCAAAAGACCGCCCGATCTCCCGCCAGGAGTTCGAGAAGCTCTTCCCGAACGACGAGGCATGCGCCCGCCATCTCGCGGATCTGCGCTGGCGGGACGGCTTCGAATGCCCGGCCTGCGGAGGGAGCAGGGGCTGGGAGCTGAAGG
>JAJEAY010000180.1 GCA_022824145.1 Rhodobacter sp.
GCGATAAACGCGCACGGAATAAGCGGATCGGACCCGGGGGCGGTACCCGGCGGCTCCACCAAAACCCGTCGTTGGAGGGATCATGGGGCCGAAACAGGATCGACGGACGTGTAAAGGTGTCTGCTTTCGCTCGGTGAGGTACCACCGTTATCGGTCCACTATGCATAATTGCCAACGACAATCATGCTCCGGTCGCAATCGCTGCGTGACGCAGCGCGAACGATCGATCTCTTAAGTCCTTGACTCTAGCCAGTCAGGGCGGGGCTTGCAGGCGCCTGGCAACAGAAGCCTGCACTTCTTCTTCTGATTCCCGCAGTTTCAGGAATTCCGACCTGCCGCCGCAGGGCCCTCGTTCAGTTCATCCACCAGCAATCGCTTTGCGCCCGGGACGTTCTCGCAATACCTGTGGCCGTCAGAAGGAACGGGCATTGCGAGCGAAGACGAAATGGATACTGGCCGGCAAAGTACGGCGATTATGTGCGCGGAACGCGCTTTCGAGGGAAGCATCACAAACTTTCCTTGCCGCCGCAGCTGTCACCACACACTCTATCCGATCCTAGCAGAGGCAACGGCACGTTGACCGTCACGTTCCCCGACCTCCTGCGAGTGTTCACACGCATCGGACTCCTCAGTTTTGGCGGTCCCGCCGCACAGATCGCCGTAATGCACCGCGAACTGGTCGAGGAACGCCCCTGGCTGACCGAACAGCAGTTCCTTTCGGCATTGAGTTTCTGCATGCTGCTTCCCGGCCCGGAAGCCATGCAGCTCGCCACTTACTGCGGCTGGCGCCTGCGCGGTGTGCCGGGCGGTGTGGCCGCAGGCCTGCTGTTCGTCGTCCCAGGCGCGGCATTCATGCTGCTGCTGGCAACGCTCTACGCCATGTTCGGCACAGTGCCGATCGCCCAGGCGCTGTTTCTCGGCATAAAGGCGACCGTAGTGATCATTGTTCTGCAGGCACTGTTCAAAGTCGCTCGCAAAGCTCTATCGGACAGCCGGCGCCGAATCACCGCAGTTCTGTCTTTTGTCGCAATATTCCTGTTCGCCGCGCCGTTTCCGCTGATCATCGGCTGCGCAGCTCTCTATGGAGCGATGAGCGGACGCGGTGAAGCGAAACCGGCGCCCCTCCCCAAGCACGCCAATTCGATGCGTACGGTTGCGGTCTGGACCGCACTCTGGTGGGCGCCCGTCGGAGCGCTCATGGCAACAGGGCATGAATTTCTGACCGAAATCGGCCTGTTCTTCTCAAAGCTGGCGGTCGTCACCTTCGGCGGCGCCTATGCAGTGCTGGCCTACATGACCCAAGAGGTCGTTCAGGACCGGGGATGGCTGACCACCCCGCAGATGATGGATGGGCTGGGCCTTGCCGAGACAACACCCGGTCCGCTCATCCTTGTCACTGAATTTGTGGGGTTTCTTGCTGGATTCAGTTCCGGCGGAATGCTGCTCGCAGCGGCTGCCGCCGCGCTGACGCTGTGGGTCACGTTCGTGCCCTGTTTCCTCTGGATTTTCGCGGGCGCACCTTACATAGAATGGATTTCTACCCGACCGCGCCTGTCCGCAGCACTTGAGTCAATCACCGCTGCAGTGGTCGGCGTGATTCTGAATCTTTCGCTATGGTTCGCGGCGCATGTTTTTTTCACGGAAGTGACGCGCATGTGGCTAGGTCCGCTACGCCTTTTCGTCCCGACGCCTGATACCCTTGACTGGCGCGCGGTTGTCCTGGCCGTTGCTGCCGGTATCGCGGTCTTCGGTCTCAGGTGGGGTCTGCTGCGTATCCTGGCGGTTTCCGCCCTCGCAGGTGCCGTTCTGTCTTCCCTTTCCTAGGCAGCCGATTCCCATTTCGCTTTTATTCCCTATCGAATCACTTATGGTCGCAACGCGTACCGGCCCCAACCAGGCGATGAGATGACCCGCACGATCGACTACGGCAACCTTATGCACTGCGCGATGCGTGAAATGATCCGCAACGTGCTGCGGGATGTTCAGCGCGACGGCCTTCCAGGCAATCACCACTTCTTCATCACCTTTGACACGGCTCACCCAAGCGCAAAGCTCGCCGACTGGCTCCGCGAACGTCATCCAAACGAAATGACGGTCGTTCTGCAGCACTGGTTTGAAGGGCTTGACGTTTCCGATGCGGGAATCACGGTCACGCTGAAGTTCAGCGGAAAGCCTGAAATTCTCTTCATCCCCTTTGACGCGGTTACGACTTTCGCCGACCCTTCGGTCGAGTTCGGCATCCGATTCGAGTCAACGGGCGGGACGGATGAGGAGGAGGAAGCTCCAATGGAAAGCGCTCCCGAAGAAGCGGAGCACAAGGACGCCGAGGTCGTCAGCCTCGACAGCTTCCGCGGCCAGCGAAAATAACCGACAGCGGAAGCTCCGTCGTTCGTGGTCGCCGGGGACCGACGCTGCGGTCCGGCTTCCGTCACATGGCGTCTGTCAGTTCATCTCGGACAGTATTGGAATGGCTCACTGAATTCGATGCACATAAAGGTGCGTCGCCTGGTACGATTGAACCTCCATCCCGCAGTCGATAGACCGCCCCGCAAACATTACGTGACGATGGAGGGTGCAATGACGGCGACCCGCACCGAAACAGACAGCTTTGGTCCACTGGAAGTCCCAGCGAGCCGCTACTGGGGTGCACAGACACAGCGCAGCCTGAAGAACTTTCCCATTGGATGGGAACAGCAGCCCGTAGCCATCGTGAGGGCGCTGGGCGTCATCAAGCAGGCATGCGCCGAAGCAAACAGGGAAAGCGGAAGGCTCCCACAGGAACTTGCCGAAGCTATAATTCAGGCAGCTTCAGAGGTCGCCGCAGGAGATCTGGACGACCACTTCCCATTGGTTGTCTGGCAGACAGGATCCGGCACGCAGTCCAACATGAACGTAAATGAGGTCATCGCGAACAGAAGCATTGAGATCCTGGGCGGCGTGATCGGCTCAAAGGAACCTGTGCATCCGAACGATCACTGCAACATGGGCCAGTCCTCGAACGACACCTTTCCCACGGCAATGCATGTCGCAACGGCCGTTACGGCACGGGATGTCACCCTCCCTGGTCTTACGAAGCTCGCCGACGCACTTGAAGACAGGGTTATGGAGTTCGATGGCATCATCAAGATCGGCCGCACTCACACGATGGACGCGACACCGCTCACTCTAGCCCAGGAGTTTTCGGGCTATGCCCACCAGGTACGAAAGGGAATTGAGCGAATTCGGGCCGCACTGGCTGACATCTACGAACTGGCGCAGGGCGGAACCGCAGTTGGCACCGGCCTGAACTCTCCCCGGGGCTGGGGAGAATCCGTCGCGGCGGGAATCGCCGGAATCACCGGCCTGCCCTTTGTGACCGCACCCAACAAGTTCGAAGCACTTGCCGCCCACGATGCGATGGTCGGGATGTCAGGGGCGCTGAAAGCGGTCGCGGCCAGCCTTTACAAGATCGCGAACGACATTCGCTTGCTGGGCTCCGGCCCGCGCTGCGGTCTTGGCGAACTGATGCTGCCCGAAAACGAGCCGGGCAGTTCAATCATGCCCGGCAAGGTCAATCCCACCCAGGCGGAAGCGATGACCCAGGTCTGCGCCCATGTGATGGGAAACGACGCGGCGGTCGGGTTTGCAGGTTCCCAAGGACATTTCGAGTTGAATGTCTACAAGCCAATGATGGCGTACAACGTGCTGCAGTCGATGCAGCTGCTAGGCGATGCCGCCAGCGCGTTCACCGACAACTGCGTAGCAGGAATTCGCGCCAACGAGGAGCGAATCGGCACACTGATGCGCGAATCCCTGATGCTGGTGACCGCGCTGGCCCCACGAATCGGATATGACAACGCAACGGCTGTGGCAAAAGCTGCGCACCGGAACGGAACTACTTTGAAGGAAGAGGCGATCAGGCTCGGATTCGTCGATGAACGGACGTTTGACGAAACCGTGAGGCCCGAGACGATGATTGGACCGAAATGACGTTTCCATGCTGCCCGGTACCAGCTTTCGGGAGTCGAACCGTGCATGAAAGAGGCGATCGCGTTCCGCGGCTCCGCCATGACGGATGAGTACCCGGCCACAGAAGCACTCGCTTACATTGAAAGGGCATCGCACATCAGTGTCGCTTGAGCCGGAGTTTTGGGCTGAATTCTGCGGGATCGCACGGGAAAAATCACTTTCAGTCAACGCATTGGCATCGGAAATTGATGCGTCCCGTGAAATCGGAACAGGACTTGCGTCGGCGATCCGGCTTTACGTTCTGCGGCATCACCGCGTTCGGAACTGAGTGCTGCAATTCATGAATGCCATTCCGCAGACGCCGGTTTCCATCCAGCCGGTTCATCAGCGACACGCCGTTTCCGTTGCTGCACTTCGGCGTATGCGGCACTGAATCGCTGGCGCCTCGCCGCGGGACTGGATTATGAACGCACTGGGAGAAAGGAAACCGGCGATGATCTATGAATCCCGGCAGGACTGGTGTGAGGCACAGCGGAAACGTGTGCTGCTGTTTGGCATGTCAGGCCTCGGCAAGACCTATGTCTCCTCAACGCTGCGCACGGATGGGGACTGGTACCATTACTCGGTCGATTACCGCATCGGCACCCGTTACATGGGTGAGCACATTGTGGACAATTTCAAAAAGCAGGCCATGCAGGTGCCGCTCCTTAGGGATCTCCTGCTTTCCGACTCGATTTTCATCGGTTCGAACATCACCTTCGAAAACCTTAGTCCGCTCTCAACCTATCTGGGCAAGCCTGGCGACCCGGATAAAGGTGGTCTTCCCATTGCGGAATACCGTCGAAGGCAGGTGCAGCACGAAACTGCGGAGAAAGCGGCAGTTCTGGATACCGCCCGTTTCATCGAACGGGCTCAGGAAATCTATGGATATCCGCATTTCGTATGCGATTCGAGCGGCTCGATCTGTGAGGTGGTCGACCCCGATGATCCAGAAGATCCCTTGCTCCAAGCTCTCTCCAACTGCGTCCTCATGGTCTGGATCAAAGGCTCGGAGTCTCATGTCGAAGAACTCGTTCGCCGGTTTGATGCCGCGCCAAAACCCATGTGCTATCAAGCGGCGTTTCTTGACAGCGCATGGGCGGAATATCTTTCCGAAACCGGGGTTTCCGAAACCAAGGTCGATCCGGATGAATTCGTTCGCTGGACCTATGCCCGGGCGCTTGCACACAGGCAGCCGCGCTATGCTTCCATTGCGCGGAACTGGGGCGTGACGGTTAAAGCCGACCAGATCGCAGACCTTCGCGATTCCGCTGACTTCCGGGAACTGATTGCGTCCGTTCTGCCTCCTTAAGCCAGTTTTCGAGGCTTCTGGGTTTCCGGGCGGTTCGCGGGAACTCGGCATTCCGCACGGAGCGGCAGCAGGTTCGCTCAGGCCATGTTCGGTTCTGTACCGCGTCTGGCACTTCGGCTTCTGAAACGCTATTGCAGCGGTTCAACGATCAGGAAATTCACGATGCCCATCATTTTGCCATCCAGCCTTCCCGCCTATGGAGCTCTGCGAGACGAGGGCGTGATGGTCATGTCCGATGATCAGGCCAGACGCCAGGACATCAGACCGCTGCGAATCGGGCTGCTGAACCTGATGCCCACCAAGGTGAGAAAACAGACTGAAATTCAGTTTGGCCGACTGTTTGGCTCAACCCCTCTGCAGATCGACCTGCAGCTCATCCGGATGACGGATTTCAGGCCCAGGGACATGGCGCCTGACTATCTCCGGGTGTTCTACCGTCCCTTCTCTGAAGTAAGGAAAGAGAAGTTCGATGGCCTGATCATTACCGGTGCGCCAATCGAACATCTCTCGTTTGAGGAAGTCACCTACTGGGAGGAACTGCAGGAGGTTATGCAGTGGACCCAGTCCAACGTGCATTCGACCTTCGGCGTCTGCTGGGGGGGCATGGCGATGCTTTGGCATTTTCATCGTGTGGAAAAGCACATGCTTCCCCACAAGGCATTCGGGTGCTTCCGGCACCGAAACCTCGCGCCGAGCTCACCGTATCTGCGGGGATTTTCCGATGAATGCATCGTCCCTGTCAGCAGGTGGACTATGGTCCGCAAGGCCGACGCGGATGCGAAGGATCTCCAGACCTTGCTGATGGGTTCGGAAGAGCTCGGTCCATGCCTGATCCAGGATTCCCGCCATCGCGCCGTGTATGTCTTCAACCATTTCGAATATGACCGGAATACGCTGAAGGGCGAATATGACCGGGACATCGCGGCTGGCAAACCGATCAACCTCCCCGGAAACTATTTTCCGAATGACGACCCTACGATGACTCCGCGGAACAGCTGGCGCAGCCACGGGCATCTGCTCTATGGCAACTGGATCAACGAAATCTACCAGACTACTCCGTTTGATCCCGACCGCATCGGCTGCTGAGGCAGAACCGAAAGAATCCCGTCGGTCGTTGCGCTGATACCCTTTCAGCACTACCTTCCAGAAAGTGAAAGGGCATAACATGGCCAAGTCGTCAATACGTCCTGACATCAGGCGCCTTTTTGCCAGCACCCTTGCTGGCAAGCGCAGAACATGCTCGAAAAGATGGCTCCTGTCCGCTCTGGATGCCGACGGCGTCCGCAGGAACATGGACCATGCACCGACGTAGGCACATGTCCCAGCAGATCACCGCTACACCGCTTCTCTGCACTTTGTTCAGTTCACCGTTCCTGCGGCAGCATGCCCATACCGCGGATTTCCGGCCTGGCCTGCTCCGTTTTCGGCAGGACCGCTTCCCCGGCCTGACGCTCGGCAGACCGCTGCCGGAAGCCAATGGCTAAGCGCGGCTATCATCACGGCAATCTGCGCCAGGCATTGGTTGACGCGGCCCTGGAACTGATCGGGGCGAAAGGTCCGACGGGCTTCACGCTTAGTGAGGCCGCCAAGCAGGCGGGCGTCACCCCGGCCGCGGTCTACAGGCACTTCGAGGGCCGTGAGGACCTGATCGCTGAGGCCGCGCGGCAAGGATACGAGATATTCGCTGACCTGATGGAATTCGCCTATGAATCGGGCCAGCCTTCAGCATTGTCCTCATTCGAAGCGACCGGCAGAGCCTATCTGGCGTTTGCCCGAAAATATCCTGGTCACTACGTGGCGATGTTCGAAAGCGGAATCTCGGTGAACCGAACGCCGGAACTGGCCATCGTTTCCGCACGCGCAAACGGCGTGCTGGAAAAGGCCGCGGCCGCTCTGTCAGAGTACGCACCGCCGGGAAAACGTCCGCCCTCAACGATGTTTTCGGCTCACATTTGGGCGATGAGCCATGGTGTGGTTGAGCTCTTCGCGCGCGGCGCCGCTGGAAGCCGATCTCCCTTTTCGCCAGAGGAGCTTCTGGAAGCAGGGATCGGGATTTACCTTCGTGGGCTTGGACTTGTGCCACCTGACGAATGACACATCAAAAGGTCTGCACTTGGCCGATTTCCGCGAATGCAATTTTGGTCCGGCAAGCCGATGTGTGCAGGAATGACCCCGCCACTTTCAAAAATTGCCGCCTACAAAGCCAATCCTGCCAGATGCAACGACTTAGCCGGGATGAGGATCTCATCAACACAGTGGCACAACCGTACGACGACCAAAGCTCATTTCGAAATTCCCGGCGAAGCTAAGCTGGAATCAATCCGTCGATTTGATTTGTCTCGAAATTTCTTCCTGACGACGAACTTCTGAAACTGAGCCAATTCCGGTAAATTTGGGCCGAACTCTGTATTCAAATTGCCGCCCACTAACCTCCGGAACTGGAATTATCGGTATCCGGCGACGCCCCTGCCACTTCAAGACCCCGGAACTGATTGCGTTCGACAGCCGCATAGTGCGTCTTGGCCCAGAAGCCACCGCCAGCGCAGTGAACTTGTGCAGCGAACAGATCCCCGATCAAAACAAGTGAGTCATGTCGAAGCGACTCCCATCGCCACTCAGCACAGGTACGCCGGAAACCTATAATTCCTGATGATCATAGCGAACCGCATTGCGCCAATTTGTGTTCCTTGTAACCCTTCACCATCTCATCACCCCGGTGCCTGCCTGTTTCACGCGCAGCTACGCCATCGGATATCAAAAATTCCGCGTCCGAGAATTTTCCAAACCGGCCGTGCTGCTGTGCGGTGCTCGAAGAATTGCTCACTCCGAACATCGACCGCGCAATCACCCCCAAACCAAGACGCCGCATTTCGTGCTATCCTTTCCGAACCATCACCGATATAGTGCCGCGCAGAAACTTGAATGTCGTATCTGGACAACCGTCCGGACAGAGGTTGAGCGAAATGACAGCCAGCGATGCAGCCTATTTGGAAACTATCGTGAGCTCAATTCGCGTGTGCGCCACATACAAACCGAAATTTGGGCAAGGCACCCGACACGGCCTGAACCTCCGTCAGTTCCAAGACCTATATAGAGGCGACCCCTTCTATAATTGGCTCGGGCTGGACAATCCAATGATGTATGCGGCCCACAAAGCCGCAGGCGGGATGACAAGCGTGTATCGGCAAATCGGAATAGGCTGCGAAAAGGTATTTCGTCAAGTCTTGCAGGAAAGGCTTGGCCTTTCCGACACCGATGTGGTTTGGTCATACGAAATTCCTGCGCCAAGTGGCAAAACCCGAACGTTGACGCTTGATGGCCGGGTTCCGCTTGCTGGCATTAAAGACCAGTCAATCAGAGCACGATTCCAAGACTGGATGCAGAGTTCGGCTAATTCCCTTGGCGTTGACGCCAAGGTGTTCAGTTCATTGACAGGCGTGGTGTTTGAAGTTCGGCAGGGATATAAAAGCAAAGATAGCAAGCGTCAGAACGCAGATATCGCAAACGCATCGAACGCATATATCAAATCCTACCTGCCTTGTGCCGTTATCCTATCTAATCAAATCGATGGAGACATTCTACTGCGCTATCGAGCCGAGAAGTGGTCCGTAATTACTGGTGTCCTCGGAGGCAATGACCCACTTACTTCGACTTACGATTTTATGCGCGATGTGGTTGGATACGATCTTGCCGGTTTCTTTGAAAGGAATTCAGAAACGCTGCGCATGGAAGTGGACTTGGTACTGCGTGGTCTACTTGCTACGGACGAAGAATAATGCACGGAATGACGCGACAACTTCGCCAACGCGCTGACTATACACATAAATTTAACGTCAGGACTGGGCGGCACGGCTGGCTGCGCTTGACCCCCGCCTACTCCGTCAAGGTCGTTCAGGAAATTGTTGAACGTTACGGCTCTTCGCTTTCCATCCTTGACCCATTCTGTGGGACCGGCACCACTGCGCTAAGCGCCGTAAGTCGCGGTCTCGATGCTGCAACAACGGATATCAATCCCTTCCTGATCTGGCTTGCCACTGCCAAGACTGCCCATTACGCAACATCGGAAATTGCCCAGGCGGATAAAGCAGGCAAGGCAGCACTCGATCTCGCGCGGCGTGGAATCGTCGAGCCGGCTGCGGAGCCGCCAATCCACAACATCGAACGCTGGTGGTCAAATCGGGCGCGCCATTTTCTTTGCCAACTCAAGTCAGCAATCGAAACAGTGGAGGACCGGGCCGGGCCGGTGATCGATCTACTTCATGTGGCGTTCTGCCGGACGCTGATCAAGCTTTCGGCGGCAGCTTTCAACCATCAGTCAATGTCATTCAAAGAGGGGGCACAATGCTCCTTCGATCTCAATCCAGATGCAGGGGAGGTATTCCTCGACGATCTTGCGTTCGTTTTAGGTGGAGCGAAGGAAAACCCGCTTGGGATTGCAAAAATTGTCCTCGGAGACGCTCGAAATCTGTCTGGATGCATAAGAGAGAAATTTGATGTGGTTGTCACATCACCACCTTACGCCAATCGCATGTCCTATATACGCGAGTTGCGGCCATATATGTATTGGCTTGGCTATCTGAAAAATGGACGGGACGCCTCGGAACTTGACTGGCTGGCAATTGGCGGTACATGGGGCATCGCAACGAGTCGCCTCGCGGACTGGTCATCAAACAAAAACTGTTGGACACCAAACGACCTTCCAGCGACTCTGAGGGATATAGCTAATGGAGACAACAAGAACGGAGAGATCCTTTCAAGATACGTAGCCAAGTACTGTGAAGACATGTCAACGCTCTTTGAGAGTCTCCGGCATGTTCTGAATCCAGGCGCGCGCGTTCACTACATTGTGGGAAACGCTACATTCTATGGAGTGCTTGTGTCCACCGAGCAGGCATATGCCGCCATGCTTTTGAAGTACGGCTTTACGGACGTAGACGTGCGCGCAATCCGTAAACGCAATTCGAAAAAGGAACTTCTCGAATTTGACGTCTCAGCAACATGGTGCGGATGATCGTGAGCAGATCGCCAATTTCCGTCAGTGTTGCGGCCTGTTTGACAGCCGCCGACGACGGTATTCCCAAAGCGGCCTGTAGAGCCGCCCCAACGTGAACTGGGCACTGCTGTGTCTTCATTCATCCTGGACCCAGTCGTATTATTTGTGCCGCTTTTCGGGTCATCATTGCGATAGCAATCAGCATAGATCCACCCGAAGCACAGCCCGATATTCCATGTGTCCAGCTCTTGCGGCAAGGCGTAAGGGTGCCCGAGCTGAATGAGCCAGCGGCGGGATTTCGTGCGACACTACGATTGCAGGGCCAAAGAAGTCCCGGCGGCCAATCCACTGAAGGTGACCGACCGGAAGCCCTCCTGCTGCAGTCTTCCGACTGCCACAGTTTTCTGGCGACCTAAAGTTTCATTGATTCTGCTCGTAGGCAGCACAAAGAACTCCCACTGCGACACGTCCAATGGATTGTATGCTTCCCGACTTTCCATATTCACGAGGCAGAAGACATAGCAGTCTGCCCACCGTTTCGGAGGCTCGGACGGCGGCTTCCAGCCCCACAATTCATTGCTCCACGCCCATTTCTTTTCTTTGATATCGAAGCTCGGGATTGTTTCCTTTAGTTCGCCATCTCCTGCGGGCTGCAGAAAAGCCGAAGCCTTGATTTCGATTGTCTTTCCACTCTTTAGGATGATGTCCACATAATCCCAGTCTTGTGGCAGTTCGTTCTCACAACCGAGTGCGCAGCGGACAAAATATTCCGCGAGCAAGGCGCGTGTCGTGGGACTCGTCCAGTCTGACAGTACCCAACGCCGGAATTCATCCACGGATCGGTCAAGACCGACAAATTCATCCTGCCTCATGTTCGTCACCCAATTCCCCAATCAGTTCGCGTCTTTTCCTAAACAGAAATTCCATCAATTCCGTGCCAACTTCCAGGGAAGAGTGCCTGCGAGAATGACCCACACACGGCGTTGGCCTTGAGGACAAAGCTTATCTTTCGGGATGATCCTACCATCGGAGCATTACCTGCCGCTAAGATCGTCAACATTTGCCGATGCGAGCGGCACTCGGCTTGAGGATAATAAATTTTCCGAGGCTCTAAAGCCGAGGACCGCAAAGTAACGGTGTAGCGGCGTAATTTGGCGAAGCGCAAATTTTCGGCGAATGTCCCGCGAAACGGAATCGAACAGCCATGCTGCACATCAACGTACTGCGAAAGATGGCAAAGGCTGCCGCAGGAATCCGGCAGGCAAGGTTCGGAACCGAACCAAGAACACGAAGTAGATGGCGACAGGGTGGAGCCGAGGATGACACCGCACAGAACACTAATTGGTCCAGGCATCGCGAGCCGATCTGACACGCACGTCACCCTGGCCAGGGATCCCGGTCTCCGCTTGATTCGTCACCATTGCTGCTGCCAAAAAGACGGGATCCAGTGATTGCAACGGAGCGCCTTGCATCTCACCTCGGAGTGGAAGTGAGGGACTAATCCAACTGCTTAATGTCAGAACGGCAATCATATGTTCGGAGGATAGCATTCGCCTCGGTCAGTTGTACCAACTAAATATATCAACATGGCAATGAACGTTGGGGAATCGGCGAGTGGACCGCACTGAGAATGATGAAGCTGCGACCATCGACATACACTGGAAAATTCCACTCAGATAACCAGCGCGGCAACCCCATCTGGATCCGAAAACGCCAGATCGCATGACATTTTCAGTTCGGCATTGCATCGACGCCCTTGACAAGCCACCCGTCAGGCACGAGTCGGTTGCCTTGGAACCAACGACAAGAAAATCAATGCCCAGAAAACCCCGTCAACGCAATATCGTTCGCCTCAGCATCACGCTGAAATACGTGGAGCCGAAGGTCGCGCGGCGAATGGATGTCCCTTTGGACACTCGTCTCGATGACCTCCACCTTTACATACAGGCCGCAATGGGATGGGATGATGACCATTTA
>JAJEAY010000186.1 GCA_022824145.1 Rhodobacter sp.
TTCTTCAACCTCAATCGTCCTGAGGATATGCTGCAGGCAGAAACCATACTTGAGGCTTCCCGCTGATGGAGATTTTTGGCGTTGTCGGTTGGAAAAACACCGGAAAGACGGGGCTGATGGAGCGGCTGGTTGCCGAAATCACCTCCCGGGGCCTGTCTGTCTCAACCATCAAACACGCCCACCATACCTTTGACATCGATCAGCCCGGCAAAGACAGCTATCGGCATCGCGTTGCCGGGGCAGCCGAAGTTCTGTTGGCGTCGGCAAACCGATGGGCACTGATGTCGGAACTTCGGGGAGCGCAGGAACCCGCCCTTGAGGTGCTGTTCGCCAAGCTGTCCCCCGTCGATCTCGTTCTGGTCGAAGGCTACAAACGCGACCGCCATCTCAAGATCGAAACCCACCGTGCAGCAACTGGAACTCCTTTGATCGCTGATGATGATCCCACCGTCCTGGCAGTGGCAAGCGACTGCGACCACCCTGATCTCGGCAAACCGGTTCTGCACATCGATGCAACGGAGTCGATCGCCGACTTTGTTCTCGGGTCTGTTGGGTTGGGGAGACCGGTAACTGTGGTCTCTGAATGAAACCCCCGCAGCTAAGGAATGACTGTTTCGCCCTCCCGCCCGGCGTGCATTGGACTCCGGTGGACGAAGCGCATGAACGCCTGCGGTCTGCGCTGGCAAGCGTGACTTTGGTTGAGACGCTGGATCTAGAGTCGGCAGCGGGACGGTTTCTCGCCAGTGACGCAAGAGCCCGGCGTTCCAATCCGGCATCATCGAATTCGGCCGTCGACGGTTACGGCTTCGCCGGACCGGTCTCGGATGGCGTGCATACAATTCCCTTGATCGAGGGGCGCGCGGCGGCAGGATCACCGTTCAGCAACGCGGTGCCCGGAGGGTCAGC
This sequence comes from Rhodobacter sp., assembly GCA_022824145.1. GTDB lineage: Bacteria > Pseudomonadota > Alphaproteobacteria > Rhodobacterales > Rhodobacteraceae > JAPOUP01. The sequence goes on from JAJEAY010000186.1 coordinate 907, forward strand.
GCTGCGAATCCTGACAGGCGCCAGCCTGCCGACCGGTGTCGACACCGTGGTGCTGGACGAAGACGTGAGTGTCGAGGACGGTTTCATCGCGTTTCATGGACCGATCAAGAAAGGAGCAAACACGCGCTCAGCTGCAGAGGACGTGTCTGAAGGAGAGGCGATTGTCTCGGCTGGAACCAGGCTTGGGCCGACGCATGTCGCTTTACTGGCGGCAACCGGAGTTGCCAGTGTTCCTGTGCACCGCCGCCTGAGAGTCGGTGTCCTGTCGACAGGAAATGAGCTACGCCTTGTTGGCACGTCCGCGTCCGTTGACCAGGTATTTGACGCCAATCGGCCGATGTTGCTGTCTATGGTCGAACGTTGGGACTTCGATGCCGTCGATCTGGGGCATGTCGGTGACGACCGGCGACTGCTGCGCGGCCGCCTGGACCGAGCGGCGGAAGAGGTCGATGCAATCATCACCACAGGCGGTGCCTCGGCCGGTGATGAGGACCACGTTTCCGCGCTGCTTAACGAGAATGGCACAATGGCGCTGTGGCGGATTGCGATCAAGCCCGGGCGACCATTGGCACTTGCGACATGGCAAGGCGTTCCGGTGTTCGGCTTGCCTGGAAATCCGGTAGCGGCATTTGTCTGTGCTTTGCTGTTCGCGGAACCTGCGTTCAGACTGCTTGCAGGTGGAAAATGGAGGCTGCCAGAGGGTTTTATCGTTCCCTCCGCTTTCGCAAAACGGAAGAGGCAAGGAAGGCGTGAATATCTCCGGGCGCGTCTGACACCAGATGGTGCGGCGGAAGTTTTTGGCTCTGAAGGATCGGGCAGGATCTCGGGACTCGCCTGGGCAAGCGGGTTGGTGGAACTTGAAGACGGCGCACGTGACATCGAGCCGGGAGACCCCGTGCGGTTCCTTCCGTTTTCTAATTGGGGTGCGGACTGATTTCCTGATATGGAAATTTCAGACGTCCTCGGGAAATTTTCTTCCCGCCTTAATGAACCCGCCGCGCCGGTTCCGGTTCTGTCCGCGGGAAGTTCGCGGGCGATGTGCAGGCAGGTTCCGGGGAAGAACGTCCATGTCATGGAAGCCGAAGTGCCCAGGCTGGTGAAACGGACGGATCTTCCGCCGCCGTCGCCTAAGGGGAAGCAGATCGCGCTTGTCCGGACGGCGTCCGGTGGCTGGAGAGGGAGGCGGTCCATGGCATCTCACCTAAATCTGGGCTCACGCCATACTGCGATCCTGCCGGCCCATGCTGTCCAGCGGAAATCCGCGAAGGCCGAGAAATAGCTGGGAAAAAAGCTTCCGGACGAACTGTTGTCAGTTCTCGGGTTCAGGACGTCTGAGTTTCCAGCAAACAGGCAGGGTCGTGGAAATGGGCACGCTTCGTCGTCCGGGAAGATTCCCTCTGGACTACTGGCGAGAGACGGGGCCGTTGTTATTCCTTTGGCTACGCATGAACGGAACTTAGAGCGTGTCCGACCTAGTTGGAATCATTGGGGATTCCCTTTCGGGCGGAGGTCTGATTCGATGCACGCATCGCAATCAGGAGACCCCCTAAGTGCCCAGAGCCTACTCCATCGATATTCGCATGCGCGTCATTGCAGCCATGCAGGCCGGCGCAACCTGCCGCGCCGTCGCCGCCAGCTTTGACATCGCACCGTCCACCGCCGCGAAATGGAACCGGGCCTATAAGAGGTCCGGGTCCGTGGGCCCGGTAAGGATCGGCGGCTATCTCAGGTCCGCGCTTGAGCCCCACGGGGCGTGGATCCGGGAACAGGTGCGGGCGCGACCCGAGATCATGGTCAGGGAGCCGGCGCGCCGCGTGAACGAGCTTCTCGGCCTCGCGGTCGGCAGGGACGCGGTCTGGAGATTCCTCAAGCGCTGCGGGCTCAGCTTCAAGAAGATGACGCGCGTCGCCGACGAGCGGGAACGGCCCGACGTAAAGCGCCGGCGGGAACGCTGGATGCGCCATCAGGGCCGGATCGGCCCGGAGCGCCTTGTCTTCCTGGACGAGACCTGCGTGAAGACGAACATGGCGCCGCTCAGGGGCTGGGGTCCGAAAGGCGAGCGTCTGCCCGGACCGGCCCCGTTCGGCCACTGGTACACGTCGACTTTCATCGCCGCGCTGCGTCACGACCGGATCGATGCTCCCTGGGTGTTCGATGGCCGGGTCAACGGCGAGGTCTTCCTGACCTGGGTGACGCGGGAGCTGGTCCCGACGCTGCGTGCGGGCGATCTGGTCGTGATGGACAACCTGGGGTGTAGGGTCTCACATTAATCGAGCATGAGCGGGCGGTTTTTTTCCCACTTAGTAAATGAGCGGTTTCCCCAGGGGATCAGTGACAGTCCGGGACGGCTTTCTTTCCCAGGCAGCCCCTTTTCGGCAGCCTCTTTGACGTAGAACGCAGGCAGCGCCCTCGACGCCGTCGAGAGCCATCCCTGGATTCGACCGGCTGTCACGGAATTCGGATTCGCCTCCTGACTGACATGACGCCGGAGGAATACGTCCGGTCCCGCGCATGGCGGCGCGCGTCGCTGGAGGCCTGCCCGGTGCACGGGACGGGCCGATGCTCCTTCGCCCGCCATGGCACCCATGTTCGCAGGACCGCCTGCGGCGAGGCGCATGTCGCGCGCTGGGACTGCCCGGACAGCCAGATCACGTCCTCCCTTCTGCCTGACTGCCTTGCGTCCGGGCTCCCTGGCTCCCGAGCCGAACTGGCGGCAGCCGTGGCCCTGTCCGGGACATGCCCGGTCCTGACCGAGGCGGCGCGGCAGGCACATCCCAATCCTGATGTCGGCGCGAAGGCGGCACGGCGGTGGCTGACGCGGCGGAGGGATGCGGTTCACACGTGTCTGTGGATCCTGATCACCTTCATGCCGGAACGGTTCCGTCTCTGCCAGCCGACGGTTCTCGGTCTGCGCGGCCGCCCGGGCCACGCGGATGTCCTGCCGACCCTGTGCGCCCTGCCTGCGCTCCGGCGGATGCCTGTCCCGGGTCCGATCGGTGTCTCCATGCTCGAGAACGCGATGCTCGGCGAGCGGGAAATCTCGCAGTTCCGGTGCCAGCAAACGATGGGCCCCGATCCACTGGCGATTTCGGGCCAGCTGGTCGCCCGGCTGCGGGACAGATGCCCCGCGGCGACCTGCGAATCGCCCGAATCCTGACCTGAAGACCGGAATCTCATGAACCGACGGCGGGTCGGATGAGACGACGGCCTGCCCGCCCACAGCCTGCGCACCCAGCTGGACGCCCTCTCGGGCGTGGCGCTGAACCAGCTGCGCCTTTCCGGCCATGCCGGCGGACTGGTGACCGCCGTCATCTCGCCGACCTTGGTCCAGCAGAGGGCTTCGGACTTCTCAACGTGGATCCGGCCCGGAATGTTCCCATAAGGCTGCCAGCCTGACGTCCGTCCTCCGGGCAGAAAATCTCCAGAAAATCAATGCACTGGAACCGGAACCCGTTGCCAGTTCTCTGCCAAGTTCCGTCTGAACGAGAGTGCCGCAAAATGTGGGGCGGTTGAATTTGGGAAGCACCAAAAACCTAGGGGTCAGTGCTCTGTGGAGAACAAGATCTTATGATCCACCGTCTAAATTACTGGTCCTTCGACATGGCTTGAGGTAACTCCTGTTTGGCGGCGTCGTCGATTGAACCCAAGGTTTTTGGTCCTTCCCACTTGAGCCAGAACCGCTACCATCAGTTGAAGTTGAAAGAGATGATCTTGATGAGATCGATTGGAGCACGCACGGAAATAGGAGCCGTAGCTCTGAGGTTGAACTTTCTACGGTGATGGCGGCATGTCCCGGATTTGCCGAAATGTCGCGAGCCATTGCCGACGGAGTTGTCAGAAACTGGGATGATTTACACCGGATCGCGGCCTCAATGAGGCCCGTAGTCGGAAATTCGGAGAGCGCCTGGAACGTTGCGCAAAAGAACCTCAGGCCTTTGCTCGCCGCAGCTGCCCTAGTGCTGATTTACGACAAATACTACAAGGGCGAGATCAAGCTCCAAGCGGGTATCTGCGCGAAATCGTGGCGAAAGCCGGATGGTGAACTTCATCTCGAACGAAGCTTCTATGGTCGAATGTCGGAGCGTAGGGTATGAGAATGTTGCTTTTCCCAGTGAGCCGTGCAGTTGAAAATATCTGCTTGAACTGATATCAGTTAGAGGCTATATTTCTGTCATGACGTGGGCCGTACTTGAACATCCGGGCTTCGTCGAAGAACGCGAAACATTGCCTGCGGAGGTGTGTGACAAGCTCGATGCGGCAATCCTCCTGCTGGAGCAATATGGACCCCAGTTGGGGCGACCCTATGTCGATACACTGGCCGGCTCCGGCCACGCCAATATGAAGGAAATACGTATGAAAGAGCAGGGCGTCTGGAGGTTTGCCTTCGCGTTTGACGAAGAGAGAAACGCTGTCGTCCTGGTTGGCGGCAACAAACAAGGCAAGAACCAGAAGCGGTTTTACAAGAGCCTCATCGCAACCGCTGACGAACGCTTCGACGAATGGCTTGAGGCGGAATGAAAGGAAGATCAATGGCAAAGCTGAAGAAAACAGCCTTTGGAAATGCCGGTGATCGTATTCGTGCGTTGCCGAAAGACCGTCGTGAGCGTATTGGAGCGCTTGCTGGCGATATGGCTGCAGAGCTGCATCTTTCCGAAATCCGCAAGGCGCTCTCGATCACCCAGAAAGGCATCGCCGAGAATACCGGTCTGGCCCAGGGGGAGGTATCGCGGTTTGAGAATGCTGAGCTCACCGGTGCCAAGATCGGAACTCTGGAACGATATGTTACCGGCATGGGCGGTCGTCTGCGCCTTCTGGCGGAAATGCCCGATGGCACAACGGTCGAGATCCCGATCAAGAAGGATAAGCCGGTCAAATCCCGGGTGAGTGCTGCCTGACAATGATTTCGCGGGCCTCTTGTTGCCGGAAGACGGAAACCTCTACCGCCAAGCTGCGACCTGCGACCGGATTGCGGCATAATCCGGAGTTCCATCGATAGACGTCAGATACCGCTGGGCGTCGCCTAGCGTCGTGTTTTCTAACCGGAACTTCAGGCTGAGCATTCCCCTCTGAATCCGTACAGGTCACTGAAAACGCTCGGTTTTTGCGCCGGGGCCGTCTTCCAGTGCCTGGAGTCATGTTGCCATGTAATGGCGCGTCTTTTGTGTTGATATCCACATTATCCGCTATATAATGACCCTGCATCATGTTGCCATGTAAGGATCCCGCCCGTGGCCATCAGCGTCGACGTCATCCCGAACCGCTCGTCCCCGCCCGCCGTCCTGCTGCGCGAGGCGTGGCGCGAGGGAAAGAGCGTCAAGAGGCGGACGCTCGCCAACCTCACCCGGATGCCGCCCGCCCT
>JAJEAY010000184.1 GCA_022824145.1 Rhodobacter sp.
AGGGCGGGCGGCATCCGGGTGAGGTTGGCGAGCGTCCGCCTCTTGACGCTCTTTCCCTCGCGCCACGCCTCGCGCAGCAGGACGGCGGGCGGGGACGAGCGGTTCGGGATGACGTCGACGCTGATGGCCACGGGCGGGATCATTGCATGGCAACATGATGCAGGGCCATTATATATCGGATAATGTGGATATCAACACAAAAGACGCGCTATTACATGGCAACATGAATCCAGGCACTGGAAGACGGCCCCGGCGCAAAAACCGAGCGTTTTCAATGACCTGTACGGATTCAGAGGGGAATGCTCAGCCTGAAGTTCCGTCTAGACATGACTCCGTCCTGTAAAGGGAGAACGCCTGAGTTGAGCGGGATGCAGATTCCGTCTGCACGGGATGTCCGGACTCTGCCTGTCAAGCCTTCCTGCGGTCATCCACAATATTCATGGTCGCGATGCCGCTGTTACCCAGTTCGAAAGATGCGAATGGCCCGCCGTGACACATTTGGCCCCAGTCTTTCGGGTCGGGCAGGTCAGCCTCGGCGAATGTGCGCTCCGCGAACCGCTCCGCATTGTCCTTCGGGCGATACCTGAGAAAACTCGCGCCGCTGTTGTCGACTGGCGCCCGGTCGTTCCCGGACACTCCGAACACGCCGCTGAATCCGGTGACCGGAGTAACGATCGCCCGCGTTGCCAGTTGGATGGGATCTTCGTAGCTGAGCCATGTCCCTACTGCCCGGGGATTGCTCGCCTGAGCGCAGCTGAGGATGCGCAGACAGACCGACTCGACACCGCGCCTGTCCCAGTACAGGCTGGCCAGATCCTCCGCAAAGCACTTGGCAAGCCCGTAATAGGTGTCCGGTCGATGCGGCACGTCCGTGCCGATGAAATCCGTCTTCGGATACATTCCGACTGCATGGGTCGAACTTGCATAGACGACCCGCCGCAACCCGTTCCGATACGCTGATTCCCATATATTTTAAGCGCCGATGATGTTGGGCCCGAGGATTTTCTCGAATTGGGCTTCGTCGCCCACAGCGCCGAAATGCACCACCATTTCGGCTCCTCCCAGCAGGTCATGAACTTATTCGAACGACGCGAGATCGGCCCGTACGTACCGTTCGCCGTCATTCAGGCGTCCGGGATCCTCAACGATGTCGGAGGATACGAGTTCGCCGCAGAGCTTTGAAAGAGGTTCGTGCAGGTAGGATCACAGCCTGCCAGCGGCGCCCGTCAGAACCAGTCGTTTCTTGAAAAGGTCTCCCGGGTCTCGAACCGTGCAGGCTGCACGGAGAATTCCTTGGAACGGCCGAGCCGATCCGCTGCCGAATCCGTCATATCACCGCCCTTTCGGTCATGGGGCGGTTGTTCACGATCCGGTCGTAGTGGAACGGCGACAGATCAAGCGTTCGGTAGTCGCCGTAGACAAGCAGCTCCGCTGTCCCCCGTCCCATCGCAGGAGACTGCTGCAGCCCATGTCCGGAAAAGCCGTTGAGAAACAGAAAATTTCCGACTTCCGGGTGCGGCCCGATGACCGCATTCTGGTCCAGTACGTTGTGGGCGTAGTGTCCAGCCCATTCGCTCACGACACGGATCGCCTCGAACCGGGGGATGCGGTCAGCGAGTACGGGCCAGACATGATCTTCCCAGAGACCATGGTCCATCGTGAAATCTTCCGGATCAACAGGCGGATCCGGATCGCTCCTCCCGCCTGCCAGATAGGACGTCGGTCCGTCCTGGCGTACGTGGATTCCCGAAGGGTCTATTGTCAGCGGAAGCTCGCGCTCAAGCGGCCGTTCTGCCGTGAACACCCAAGTGTAACGCTTTCGCGGTTCCACCGGCAGATCGATTCCTGCCATCGCTGCAGTGTGCGCCGCACGCGGCCCCGACGCATTGACGACCGATCCGCACCGGATCGTTTCGCCACTGGCAAGCTGGACACCGGTTATCCGAGAGCCGCCGGCGTTGCTGTCCATCGCGACGACTTCGTTCTCCACGTATTCCACACCTGATGATTGGGATGACCTGCGCCACCAGTCAAATACCGTCCCCCCGTCCCAATATCCTTCATTCTCGGTATTGATGCTTCCAAGAAGGATTCCGTCGAGGCTGAAGAACGGATAGTCGCGCCGGATTTCGTCGGGTGTCAGAAGGCGGGTTCCGGTTCCGGCCGCGGCCTGAACCGCGTGGTTTGCCCTGAGAACTTCAGAGAATTCGTCGGTGTCGGCCAGATAAAGATATCCGTAGTTCTGGATCCGGATTTCCGGCACCCTTGCGTCGCCGCCCATATGCTGGCGGAAATCTTTGACGTACTCCGCTGTGAACTGTGAAATGCGGATGTTCAGTTCATTCGAAAACTGCTGACGGATGCAGGAATTCGTTCGCGCGGTCGAGCTCTTTGCGTAGCTTGCGTCGCGTTCAATTACCAGGACCGTCCCGTTGAAGTCAGGGTTTGCGGTCAGGAACCAGGCGGTCGACGCACCCATCACTGCGCCTCCGACAATCACCACGTCGTAGGACGCCTTTGATGGAACGGTGGCATAACCCCGTGTGGCCATCAGCACGACTCTCCGTGTTTCGCCCGCTCCTGTATCTCCCTTACGGTGGCCTCATCCATTCCGTAGGCTGTCCTGGCCGTTTCAGCCGATATGTAACCGAGCGTTATGTCGCGGGTGATCAGATTCGGATCACGGTGCTGAGGCGGGCCGTATCCGCCGCCTCCCGGAAACGCCATTACCACCTTCTTTCCGTGCGGCACGAACTGCTTGCCTTTGCCCCGCATTGCCGTGCCGCCGTCCTGCGCGATTGTCGTAGGTGCCCCCGCGAGACCGCCTCGGCGTCCTCTTGCAGGGTGGTCCACGCGGTCGAGCATTGCCTGGAAGTCGAACTCATAGCCCTCGCGCGCGCCGACTTCCATGATCTGGCCAAGTCCACCGCGCATGCGGCCCGCGCCGCCGCTGTCCGGCCTCAGTTCCTTTCGCCAGATGATGACCGGTCCGGTCTGTTCCGTCGCTTCCACCGGCATTGTCATGACGCCTGAGGGAAATGCGGTAGCATTCATCCCGTCCAGTTCAGGGCGCGCTCCCGAGCCGCCTGAATTGAAGGTCAGGACTTCCGTGCGGACTGCATCCGCAGGCGGCTCCCGGTCCGACCTCGGGCGGAGCGAGAGCTGGAAATTGCAGAGGCAGCCAGCTCCCTCGGCCGGGACCGTGTTCGGCAGCAGCCTGTCAAGCGCGTCAAAAACCGTGTCCGGCAGCATGTGCCCGATGACGTGCCGGAGCGCGACAGGAGCGGGCCTCTTAGCGTTGACGATCGATCCGTCGGGCGCCGTGATCACGAATGGCGCAAGGGACGCGGCATTGTTCGGGATATCCGGCGCGATTGCGCATTTGAGTGCGTAGCACGAATAGGCCTTGGTGTAGACAAACGGAACGTTGATGCCCTTGCTGTCCACCGGGCTTGTGCCGGTCCAGTCGCAAAGGATTCGGTCGCGTTCCACTGTCAGCCTTGCTTTGAGATCAATTGGCTGGCTGTAGCCGTCGATTCGCATATGACCGTCAGCGGTTCCCGGCGAAAGCCCGTTTATCCGATCCAGCGTCGCTTGCCGGGAGCTATTCAGAATAAAGTCCGACACCCTACCGAGGTCGGCAAGCCCGAATTCCCGCATCATGTCGACCAGCCGCCGGTGGCCGACCTCATTGCAGGTGGCAAGGGCATGGATGTCTCCGACGATCTGGTCGGGTTCCCGCACGTTGCTGCGGATGATCCGGACAAGTGTTCCGTCGATACAGCCCCGGTCGGCGAATTTCATGATCGGAATATGGAGTCCTTCTTCATGGACCGAGTTCGCGTCGGCGCCGAAACCCCGGCCACCGATGTCCGTTACATGGGCTGTACAGGCGAAAAACCCGACCAGCCGGCCATCGAGGAAAGACGGCGAGACAACAGTGATGTCATGCAGGTGGCCGGTGCCCATCCAGGGATCATTGGTGATGTAGACGTCGCCTTCCGCAATGTTCTGGCGGCCGATATGGTAGATGAAGTGGCCTATCGCGTCCGCCATCGCATTGACGTGGCCCGGAGTTCCCGTCACCGCCTGTGCGAGCATCTCTCCTCGTGCGTTGTACACACCGGCGGAAAGATCTCCCGCCTCGCGCACAGACGTCGAGAAGGCCGTCCGAACAAGTGCCTGCGCCTGTTCCTCGACGACAGAGATCAGGCGGTTCCACATCACCTGATAGGCCACATTGAACGCGTCAGCCATTGGATGATTCCTGAGTTTCTCCCGTCGTGCTGACGGAATCGGTCATGTCGATGTCTAGGCAGCCATCTGAATGCGTCACAAGCGCCTGTCCTGGCGGAAGAACGACTGTGGTGTCCGTTTCGGTGATCACGGCCGGGCCGACGAAAGCCATTCCGCACACGAGATCCGCGCGATTGATGACAGCGGCGTCCATCGGGCTGCCAGTTGCCGAGTCGAGGATCCGGCGAAATTCCGTTGCCTTGGCTTCGGAGCGCCGCTCGGCGGGAGCGGTCCGCTGGACAGCCGCGGCAACGGAGCGGGAATTGACCGACCAGACAGTGATTTCCGCTTCCAGTCCCTCGACGGATCTGCCGAAGAGATTTGCGTATTCCGTTTCGAATCGGCCGAGAATCGTTGGTCCGTGTGGATTGCGAGCCTGTTCCGGCGTCAGGCTGACAGGGATTTCCCAGCCTTGGCCGCGGTACCGCATATAGACCTTGTATTCGGACATGAGTTCGGCACTGCTCGCGCAGGACTGCACAAACGCGGCCGCTTCCTCTTCCATTTCGGTGATGAGCGCATGTGCGAGCGCCGCATCGAAGTCACTCATCCTCATATACACCGTGCGGTTGGCTTCAAAGCTGAACGGCGCCCGCAGGAATCCATTCGCCGACCCAACACCTGCGCCGACTGGGATCATGCAGCGTGAAATGCCCAGTTTCCGGCAAAGGCGTGCGGCGTGCAGTGGGGCTGCGCCTCCGAAGGCGATCATGGTGTATCCTCCCAGATCCTCGCCATTCTCCACAGCATGCATTCTCGCCGCATTGGCCATGTTTTCGTCGACGACTTCCGTTACGGCGCGTGCGGATTCGGCTGTATTCAGTCCAAGCTTTTCGCCCACATGGCTGGCAAGCGCCCGTTCAGCCATTCCGGCGTCGAGCCGGATAGTGCCACCGGCGAAGTCCGAGGGGTCAATCCTTCTGAGCATCAGGTCGGCATCGGTCACTGCGGCGCCGGAACCTCCGCGCCCGTAACATGCCGGACCCGGCTCTGACCCTGCGCTTTCCGGACCGACCTGAATCCTGTTCATCGCGTCCACATAGGCAAGGCTGCCGCCACCGGCGCCGATTTCGACCATGTCGATCACTGGAATCGAGATTGGCATTCCGGATCCCTTTTTGAACCGGTAGGAACGGGCAACCTCGAAAACCCTTGCCGTTCGAGGGGTTCCATTCCTGATCAGGCAGATTTTGGCGGTTGTTCCGCCCATATCGAATGACAGCACTTTCTCCAGGCCGTGCCGCGCAGCGATATCGGCGGCAAACACGGCGCCGCCTGCGGGACCGGATTCGACCAGCCGAACCGGAAACCTGGCAGCGCTCTCCAGTGACATGATGCCGCCGCCTGAATGCATCAACAGGATAGGGCAGTCCGCACCTTCCTCGGCCAGCCGCACACTGAGCCTGTCAAGGTAGGACTTCATCAACGGGTGGACGTAGGCGTTGGCAATGGTCGTATTGAACCGCTCGTACTCGCGCATCTGCGGGGATACCTGTGACGAGAGCGAGACCATGACGTGCGGCAAGCGTTTCGCCAGTGTTTCCGCGATCCGCTGTTCATGCGAATCGTTCACGTAGGAGTGGAGAAGGCCGACCGCGACGCTTTCGTATTCCGCCCTTTCCAGTTCTTCACAAAGGGAGCGGACTTCCGCGGGAGCCAACGGGATCAGGATCTTGCCAGTGGCGTCGATCCTTTCCTTGACCGTATATCGGCGGTTTCTGGGAAGAAGAGGTTCCGGCAGCCTGAGGTTGAGGTCGTACTGCTCGAACCGGCTCTCCGTACGCATTTCGATCACGTCACGGAATCCCCTGGTAGTGATCAGGGCCGTTTTCGCGCCCTTCCGTTCGATGAGAGCGTTCGTTGCCAGCGTCGTTCCATGAATGATCTGGTCGATGCTGTTAAGGAGGAGTCCCGCTTCGGAACAGACCCGGCGAAGCCCTGCGATGATTGCGTCTTCCGGCGCGGAATGCGTTGTCAGTACTTTTGCGGAATGCCAGGAGCTGTTTGCCTCCAGCACAATGTCCGTAAACGTTCCGCCCACGTCTATGCCAGCGCGGAATCCACGCATGGATGCAGGTTCTTCTCTCGTTCCATCAGTGCTTTGTGACATGGCCGACCCTAATGACATCTGGCGGATTCGAACTGGCGCGATCCTATCCTGACTTGAATGACGCAAACAGGCGGTCATCCGCTTTGCAGAGAAATCCGCGCCTTCACCAAAGCCACAGGGCACGCATTCCAACAGGTTGCGGCGATTGTAATCCGCCTGTTGACCTGCCCATGCTCACCCGAATCCTGCGGGACGGCTTCTAGCATTTGAAGGATTGATGCAATTCTTTTCTGAAAGCTTGGCTGAAGGGTCTGGGTTCATGCACAATGCTGTCTTCAGATTCGGAATACGCCCCGATTGACTGCGGAATACGGATTTTCGGTCAAGCTCTGAGACCGGGACTGGCTGTCCCTCCTGGAAAGTCGTAGAGTTTGTGCCGATCGGGGCGCAATGCCTTCCAGCGGCTGATGCAAGCGGTTGGCGCAGGCGTCATGACGGAGCGTCGCAGTTCGCCGGTCGCTGCCAATTTCGGGAAGAGAGGGGGTCAAAATATGGATGTCCGTACCGTCAGGATTTCGCTCTCGACCCGGCTGGAATCGGGCCCCTGCGGCCTTCGGCGACAGCCGAGCGGCCAGATGAATCCCGGCGGAAGGATGCCCGAGCCGCATGAGAACCATGGAATGAAATTCGTGGCAGTGACGCAAAATGCTGATAAAAAACAAAAAAAGTTTTCCAGAATCTATGGGCTGCGCTTGACACGAATTTCATTGGGCAGTAAATTTAATATCCAACAAAATCAGTAATTGGCATGAAAATGCTATTTGGCCAAGAAAAGAATGAAAATGAAACTGTGGTTGCGATGCTGGCTTCCGCGCTGAGGAGGGACATCTCTTTCGGAACGCTTCTGCCCGACCAGAAGCTGAAAATCGGAGATCTGAGGAGCCGCTATGGTGGATCAAACCACTCCATTCGCGAAACGCTGCGCATTCTGAGTGCTGAGGGACTCGTGGAAGCGACGGCGCAGCGGGGCTTTCGGGTCACATCGGCTACGGAAGACGATATGCGCGACATCGCGCTTGTGAGGAACCAAATCGAAAGGACTGCCATCCGTATGGCCATCCAGAACGGGGATGTGGCTTGGGAAGCGCGCGTCATCGGCCACCATCACGAACTGAGCAAGGCGGAAGAGGCGGTTGCGTCCTCGCCCGATGACCTGCTGGCGCTTGAATGGGATGAAGCTTGCAGATCGTTTTCCGCCGCGGTTCTTGACGCCTGCGGCAGCCCCCGTCTTCTCCATATGCATGAGAAGTACTTCGACCAAAGCCGCCGGTTCCGCCTCGCGCAGCTGCGCGAAGGCCGACTTGATTTTGCGTCCCGCAAACGGCGCCAGCAAGGTTTGGTGGACGCTGTGCTGAAGCGGGATGCGGATGCTGCGGTAGCGCTCGTTTCGGAGGAAATTGAGGCAGAGCTTCATCCCTGAAACCAATGGATCCTATAGGAGGACAACATGATCCAGACGAATAGACGGCACGCACTTGCACTTCTGGGCGGTGGCATTGCTGCATCGGCGCTGGCGGCGCCGGCGATAGCCGTGAACCGAAAAGTCAAGCTCGGAGCGCTTCGTTTCACATCCCATTCGGCAAGCTTCATTGCGCTTGAACGCGGTTACTTCGCCGATGCAGGGCTGGATGTGGAACTGGAGTTCTTCCAGGCCGCGCAGCCCATGGCCGTCGCCATCGCATCAGGCGACGTGGACTACGCCGTGACAGCCGTGACAGGCGGCTTGATCAGCCTTGCCGAAAAAGGCGCCGTCAAGGTAATCGGCGGCGCTTTGAAGGAAGAGCAGGGAATCGACGGCCAGCAGATCTTGGTCTCCGACACGGCGTTCAAGTCAGGCGTCACCGATCCGGCAAAGCTCGGCGGCAAGGATTACGCTGTGACGCAGACGGGGTCGTCGTTCCATTATGTCGGCTCCCATATCGCCAAAGCGGAGGGGATCGAAATGTCCTACCGGCCGCTTCAGAAAGTCGGCGCGATCATCGGTGCCTTGCGTTCCGGCCAGGTAGACGCATGGAACATTGTCCCGCATATCGCGAAACCTCTCGCGGGGTCGGGCGCGGTTCACATCATCGGCGCCGTTCAGGACTACATCCCCGACTACCAGATCACGACAGCCTTCACGTCGGCCACGAATGCGGCCGAACAGCGTGACAAGACGCAGGACTTCCTCGCGGCGTTCTCGCGGGGCATTGCGGACTACAACGGAACAATGATCGACAAAGTCGGCGGAGAGGCCGGTGTCAATGAGATGGTCGATCTCATCCACAAATATGTCTACGCTGACCGCCCACGCGAACAAGCGGCGCCATCGATCATCAATGGAACGATGCGGCTCAGTCCGAACGCGGCGCTGAATGTAGGTTCGATCCAGCATCAGCTGAACTGGTTCCAGTCGGAGGGACTGGTGGATGCCAGCATCACACTCGATACGTTTGTCGACGGATCCTACGTCGAACTGATCGGCGCCTGACTTTCGGGCAACCGGCGCGTCCCGCAGTGGCGCCGCGCCGGTTGCGCCATGGAGATTCCATTGGACATTCAAGTAGATTCAGTGAGCCATTTCTATGGCTCCACGGAAGTACTTCGCAATGTCTCCGTTGAAATTCCGACGGGGCGGATCGTTTGCCTGGTGGGACCGTCAGGCTGCGGAAAATCTACCCTTCTGCGGTTCATCGGTGGCCTTGAGCGTCCGTCTGACGGCGAGATCTTTCAGTTGGGCGACCCGCCGGAAGGGTCTCTGAACCCACTCACATATGTTTTTCAGCACTTCGCTCTACTGCCCTGGCGTACCGTGCGGGGCAACATCTCGCTGGTGCTGGAGGATCACGGAATTCGCGGCGCTGCTTCCGATTCCATTATCGGAGACGTACTGGCGCGCACCAAACTGTCGGACTTCGCCGGCGCTCTTCCGAAGCAGCTGTCGGGAGGCATGAAGCAGCGTGTCGCGATTGCCCGCGCACTCGCGGTGAAGCCTGCAGTGATGCTTATGGATGAACCGCTATCAGCGCTGGACGCCCAGACCCGCGAGCTTCTGATGGACGACCTCGTCGGGCTTTGGAGCCGGCAGCCCTTCACTGCTGTCTATGTCACCCACAACCTCGCCGAAGCCGTCCGCCTCGGTCACAGGGTCGTTGTTTTGTCCCGCCGCCCCGGCCGGGTGCGGAAAGTCATAGAAATCGACGCCGAGCTTGCGATCCGTACCACAGGAGACGCCGGGCTTGAAAGGGTTCAGAGACAGCTTTGGAACCTGATGCGCGACGAGGCGCGCGCCGCCGATGAGGAGTTAGTCGATGTCTGATGCCGCAGCGGAAGTCCTGACACAGCGCCCGGTTGTCTATCGTGGCGGCGGATTTGCTCCCAGCCCGCGTCGCTGGGTAGGATTCGCAGTCTTTTTCATACTGATCTTTCTGGCCGAGTGGGGCACACGCTCGGGATGGATTTCCGCGCTGACTCTGCCAAGACCATCCGACGTTCTGGAGACATTTCAGAATCTCTATGCGACAGGTCTGCTGTTCAAGCATCTTGGTCCGTCTCTCAGCCGCCTGTTTATGGGAGCGCTCGTGGGAGTGACTTCGGGAGTGGCGCTGGGTGTGCTGATCGGTCTGTTTTCTTACGCAAGAGCGGGAATGGTGCCCCTTGTCGCGGCGATTTTTCCAATTCCGAAAATCGCGCTTCTCCCGCTGTTCGTGATTTGGTTCGGCATCGGCGAGGGATCGAAATATGCGTTGATCGCCTTTGGAACCTTCACGCCAACCGTCGTGGCGACTTATGGAGCGGTCGACAATGTGGACCGGACGCTGATCCGGATGGGACAGAGTTTTGGGCTGTCGTGGTTCTCAATCGTGCGCAAGATCGTCCTGCCGGGCGCAATGCCCGGCATCCTGTCCGGACTGCGGATCAGCTTGGCGATCGCCATCATCCTGCTTGTTGCCGCCGAAATGCTCGGTGCGGAATTCGGGATCGGTGCATATATTCTGGAAGCAGGGGCGCTTTATGATCTTGAGCGGCTCTTTGCAGGTGTCGTGATCCTTTCCATACTGGGCGTTCTGGTGAGTGCGGCCGTGGGATTCGTTGAGCACCGCCTGCTTGGCTGGCGCGTATGAGCGCCGAATATGACGTGATCGTTGCTGGCGGCGGAACTGCAGGAAGCGCGGCGGCTATCGCAAGCGCGAGACTTGGGGCGCGGACACTCCTGGTTGAGCGCAACCACTGTCTTGGCGGTGCCGCGACAATGCGCAACGTACTGACGTGGTGTGGCCTCTATACACTTGGCGAAACGCGGCAGCAGGTTGTACGTGGCATCGCCGACGAGATACTTGCCGCTCAGCGCGCGCTTGGAGGACTCGGCCCGGTAACGTCGTTTCGCGGTGTTTTCGTGCCATTCGAACCGGAAACACTGAAAGTGGTGCTGGATCGGTTCGCGTTATCCGCCGGGGTTGATATCCGATTCGGCGCATCAATAACTTCCGCCGGAAGGGCAGGGGACAGCCTGACCAACGTTACCTTCGCCGATCATGGCGGATTTGAGACAGTCTCTGCCCAAGCCTTTGTCGACTGCACTGGCGATGGAGATCTTGCTGCGTTCGGCGGAGCGAGCACGCGATACGGCAACCCCGATGGCGTGAATCTTGGTACGCTCGGCTGCCGTTTTGGCGGAATTCCCGCTGATGTTTCGATTTCGGTGCATCAGGTCATCGCGGCGATCAATGGACAGGGGTTCCCTGAAGGCGCGGTCACCAAAGACCGAAGTGTGGTTGTGCGCGTGCCTGGTTCGGGCGATCTAGTGCTGTACGTCGCGTCCTGGGACTATGATCCAAGAGAGGGCGGCGCTCTGGCCAAGGCTGAGACCGAAACCCGGCGGCAGGCCTGGAACTACCTGAAGGCCGTTCGGACGATCACCGGCTGTGCGGACGCCTATCTTGTGTCGACGGGGCCAGAAATCGGTACACGCGAATCACGCCATCTAAATTGCCGGCATCAGCTCAAATGGTCTGAGATCATGGAGCGCAAGCAGCATGACGAAGCGATCGCGTTAGGTGCGTGGGGGGCGGAGTGGCATGACCGTGCGACCTTTATCAGCGATTTTGACTATCCGCCGGAGCGTGGAAGCTATGGGATTCCACTCGGTTGCCTGCACAGCCGTGACACCGTGAATCTTTTCTGTGCCGGGCGGCTTGCGGATGGCGACCGCAAGAGCGGCGCGGCGATTCGGGTGATGGGAACATCCATGGCAACCGGCCAGGCGGCCGGAACCGCGGCGGCGCTCACCGCACTGCGCAGGTATTCTCCGGCATCCGTACAGTCCGCGCTTCGGGCGGCCGGGGCTGTCATTGCTCAACGCGATCTATGAGGGAAGCGGATTGTGCAGTTTCACCTCAACGGTTTTGTGCCGGGAGATCCGCACCTGCAGGCCGCCGCGCAGGATCTGCACAGCCGACCCCGTGACAGGGTCGATGTCCTGATTGTCGGGTGTGGCCCCGCCGGGCTGACACTGGCGGCGCAGCTGTCGCAGTTTCCCGATATCCATACGCGGATCGTCGACCGGAAATCGGGTCCGCTTGAACTCGGCCAGGCAGATGGCGTGGCCTGCCGCACCATCGAGATGTTCGAAGCGTTCGGCTTTAGCGAGCGGGTTCTTAAGGAGGCATATTGGGTCAATGAGACCACGTTCTGGGGACCGTCCAAGGATGATCCGAGTTCAATCGCCCGAACGGGGCGCATTCAGGATGTGGCTGATGATCTGTCGGAGATGCCACATGTGATACTCAACCAGGCCCGCGTACATGATTTCTACCTTGACGTTATGCGAAGTTCCGCATTGCGCCTTTGCCCGGACTACGACCGCGTCTGTATCGCTCTGGATCTGGACGAAGGCAGCACACATCCGGTGACCGTATCCCTGGATCACAATGGCGTGCTGGAAACGGTTAAGGCCAAATACGTCGTTGGGTGCGATGGCGCGCGCAGTTCGGTGCGGCACGCAATCGGACAGGAGCTGACCGGTGAGGCAGCGAACAAGGCATGGGGCGTTCTGGATGTGTTGGTGGACACCGATTTTCCGGACATCCGGTTCAAGTCGGTCATCCGCTCGGCTGACCAAGGCAATATTCTCATCATCCCGCGCGAAGGTGGGTATCTTGTTCGGCTTTACATCGAAATGGAGACCCTTGCCGAGGGCGAACGGGTAAGGGAGCGCAACATCACACTGGATGACTTGGTCCTGGCGGCGGCGCGGATCCTTCATCCTTACCGCTTTGAAGTCAAAGAGGCCGTATGGTGGTCAGTCTACGAAATCGGGCAGCGGCTTTGCGGTCGGTTCGACAACAGCTCAGATGGCGTTCCGCCGAGTGTGTTCATAGCGGGTGACGCCTGCCATACGCACAGTCCGAAGGCCGGGCAGGGAATGAATGTTTCCATGGGGGACGCGTTCAATCTGGGATGGAAGCTGGCGGCTGTCCTGCGCGGGCAGTCACCCGCATCCTTGCTTGGCACCTATTCGGCAGAGCGCCAGGGAGTCGCAAAGGAACTCATTGATTTCGACAGACACTGGTCGAAAGAGTTCTCCGAACGCGGAGACGGGAAGAGGGGTCGCGATCCCGAATCCTTCCAGGAGTATTTTACCGAACATGGGCGATATACAGCCGGGGTCGCGGTGAAATACGCACCGTCGCAGATTTGCGGTGATGGGGCGTTCCAGTCGCTGGCGGCAGGCTTTCCGGTGGGCATGCGGTTTCATTCCGCGCCGGTGATCCGGCTATGGGACGCCAAACCGATGCAGCTTGGCCATTGCCTGAAAGCTGACGGGCGCTGGCGGCTGATCCTGTTCAACGATGCATCGGACCCAGCGGACCGGGCTTCCCGGCTTTGGAACCTATGTGAATGGCTGTCATCGGATGAGTTCTCGCCTGTTAGCCGCTATACGCCAGCCGGGGCTGATGACGATGCGGTAATCGACGTCCGGGCGGTTTTTCAGCAATCCCACCGCACGGTTGCCGTGGAGCGGACGCATCAGTTTCTCACACCGATGAAGGGGCGCTACGGGTTGGCGGATACGGAGAAGATGTTCTGTGCCGATCCCGGATTTGATCTTTTCTGCCGCCGTTGCGTCGACCGCGAACGGGGCTGCCAGATAATCGTGAGGCCCGATCAGTATGTAGCGGAGATCCTGCCGCTTGAGGCGGCGGAAGCCGTTGGGGCATTCTTTGATCAGGTGCTGCTGCGCCAGGATGGATAGATTGCTGCGCTGCCAATCTTGAACGGATGCGCATCCACTGACCCAAATTCAGATGCCCTGACACCGGGAGGTTTTCTTCCGGCTTTCATGAGCCCGCCGCGCCGGTTCCAGCTCTGTCTGCGGGCAGTTCGCAGGCCGGTTCCGGGGGCTGGAAGGGGAGGCAGTCCACGGCATCGTTACGGAAAACCGGGTTCACGCCATAGAGTGGTCTCGTCTGTTTGTTCTGCCGAAGGGAAAACCGGGAAGATGCTGAAACTGCGTGAAAAAAGTCTTCCGGACAATCTGCTGCCAGTTGCCGAGGTCAGGACATCCGGTGCGTCAGGCTAAAAGGTGGAATGTCGCTGGATGAAAGTCCCGGCAGAAAGATGGTTAACCAGCCATTTTCTTCGCGAACCATGCGCCGGTCGTCGCGAGACGGCAGGTGAGGCGTTTGCAAGCGGCAGACGCGGATCGCGAGATCATACGTTGGGGACTTGTCCCGATCGGGCCGGAGCATTACGCGGTTCGGCAGGCGCAGCCAGCTCAACGCTACGGTCTGGACTGTGGAAACACCGATTCCGAATGGTTTCCTTTCAAAAGGAACTCTCTCATCCGACCCTATCAGTCCATCACACTTAACTTCGTATCCTCTCCCTCCGGTTCGCTCCAACTTCCGTCAGACCACATCATGCAGTTCAGAAACGAACACGCCAAAGGCGTTGAACTGACAGCCCCTGCCTACGGCCAGAGAATGCACTAGGGACCGGGAGACGCTACGATGCCGACCGAACGCACAGCCTGATCGGAGGGAAGAGGTATGGCTTCTCCAGAAGCGAGGCCCGGAAACGTCCGTGCGGGCGAGGAAAGCTATCGGAAATCCATCCGCGATGCGGTAATGCCCCATCTCGGGACGACACCTGCGAAGGCGGCCTACTGCGAGGCGGCGCACGAGTCCCTCTGGGAATATGGCGAGCTGTCGCCCTATGACATGGCCGTCAGCGCCTGGAACAGCGGCAACCGGGAACTCTACGAAAGTGCGCTCGCTGATGACGACCGGCTCACCGAACTCGCCGAGGAGGCGAAGTCGGAGGGATGACCGGGACCGATGCCGTTGCCGCCGGCACCAACCTAATCCGCCATTCGACGCCCAGACGCTATCTCACGGTTCTGGAGGATCTGCGGGGGCGGCGCGTCGCCATTCTCCCGATGGTTGACCACGAGCTGCGGGGGCATATCCCTGCGCAGGCGGCGGCATACGTAAGGGGAATCTGCGAGCGGGACGGAACGTGGAGCCAGAGGCAGGTTCAGGACGCAGCCCGGGCCGCGGGAAGCGCGGCAACGGATTGGTGGGAGGATTGGCGCTTCCGAAACGACTCGATCTATGAGCACGTTCCGGATTTGGGAACTTCACATTATAGCCTGATAGTCGCCTCTCTTCCCGAAGAAGCGTTCCGGGACAGCAACGGCAACGACCAGCTGATCTATGCACAGGCATAGGCCCATGGCATTGACATTCTGGCGAGCGGGAACCGCCGGAGCATCGTCAGGGAGGAACTGGAGCGTCATTTCGCAGGGCTCGACAGACCCCGTCCGCCAATCTCGGTCAGGAACCTCTACGAACATACATCCGCCATTGCCGAGACAGAACGGCGGGATCTTTCGGAGGTCGCTCTGGAGGCGATGCTGTGCGCCGTCATCCCTGAGGACTGGGTGCTCGAGAATCACGTCGGCGTCCGAAATTCCTGCGACCGGTTCATCAGGAACCCGAGCACCGGGCCTGGTCGGCGCGTCAACATTGGTACCGACGAGGACACCCTCGCCCGAGTGCTGGACCGAGCGGTGCGCAACCTCAGCCGCAGTGCCTTCATGGACCTCTGTGAAGCGGCGCATGCCGAACGTCCAGCAGCGGCGCGGGAAGCCGAGAAACAGTTTCACAGCAAGACACGCGCTGCCGTACGGTGGACCGGCATCGATCCCTGGGGCTGATATCCAACCGCAGTTCTCTCGAACTTTAGTCGAAACTTGGCACGGGCAATTTCCACGTATGCCATTGACACTGAACGGGAATTTCCCCGTTGACGGGTTCCGAACCTGGAATTCCGTTCCCATAGGATCCGCGCGAAGTTTCTTCCGGACGGCCCTTGACTTTATAGCGAATCGCCATATTCCGGATCCCGGAATGTTCCCATAACGGGTGGCCGCCATGGCGTTCGGCATCGAGTCCGTTCCCGACCGGCCGGAAAGCTCCCGTCCTCCTGCGCGGGGACTGGCGGAAGGGCCGCAGGATCAGGAAGAGGGCCGCCAGCCCGCTGAACAGGCTGTGCCTTCCCGGCCATGCCGGCGGCGTGGCGGCCGCCGTCACTTCGCCGGCCCGGCCCGGAATGTTC
>JAJEAY010000192.1 GCA_022824145.1 Rhodobacter sp.
CCTGGCTGGATTCGGCCTTGACTCGAAGATATCACAGGGCATCAAGCTTGAACGGCTGCCTGCCCGCTGAATTTCGACCGCGCGACTATACTTCAGGCCGCTGCACCTTACCAAGGATCTGACAGAAACACCCGCTGTGACCGAAAACAAAGTTTCCACCCATGATGCCGTCATTGACGAGCGCAACGACAGCATCCTGATCTATGTCAACGGAGATCTCTTCCCCCGCAGCGAGGCGAAAGTCTCAGTATACGACTCCGGCTTCATGCTTGGGGACGGGATATGGGAAGGCCTCCGACTCTACGATGGCCACATCCCGTTTCTCGACGAACATCTCGACCGGCTATACGAAGCCGCCCGTTACCTGGCACTGGATATCGGAAAGACACGTAGTGAACTGACCGACGCGATCTGGAAGACCTTATACGCCAACGACATGCATACAGATGTGCATCTTCGCCTGATGGTAACCCGCGGACGCAAGAAGAAACCCTTCCAGCATCCGCATCTGAGCGTCTACGGCCCTACGATCGTCATCATTGCCGAACATTCCCAGCCGAGCGAGAGCGCACTCGAACGGGGAATCCGTCTGCACACCGTCCCGCACCACCGCGGCCTGCCGCTGACGCAGGACTCCAAGCTTAATTCCCACTCCAAGCTGAACTGCATCATCGCCCTGAACCACGCTGTTCAGGCGGGGGCCGACGAAGCGCTGATGCTTGACCCGTTCGGTTTCGTAAGCACCACAAATGCCTGCAACTTCTTCATCGTCCGCAGAGGTGAGGTTTGGACATCGACCGGCGACTACTGCATGAACGGAATCACCCGGCAAAAGGTGATCGAGCTCTGCCGCTCCAACGGAATTCCTGTCTTCACGCGCAACTACTCGCTGGTCGATGCCTACGGAGCGGACGAGGCGTTTCTGACCGGCACCTTCGGTGCGCAGACGCCGGTGTTCGAGATCGATGGCCGCGTCGTCGGCGAGGGGAAGGCGGGCCCTGTCTTTCATCGAATCCGAGAACTCTACAAAGCGTTGATCCGCACAGACCGCGCGGAAGGAATTCACGACCCGGCAGGCAATCCCGACAGCAGGGATGAATGAGACCGGGGAATGGCCGCCAAGGCAGCGCAGGCGGGCAAATTTCAGACATTCAGGGAATGACGATGACTGCCGTGGCGATGCCGACCGCCTCGGTAATGGCACCGCCCGGAATCACGCTCTGCCACCAGTGAGCGGTGGCCGCGGCAGTGCGATCCGACCTAAATGCGTCGCCATTGGCAACTGCCGCCCGGAGGCGTTCGAGTGTGGCCGAAAGACCTGCTTGCGTCGCGTTCATACTTTCGTCCAAGCCTGCTAGTTTTCGGGAATGTTACGTGAAGGTCAGGTTCGCAACATCATGCGCCATCCTGAGCGCCACTCAACGACTTCTGGCCTTGCGGGGTCAACGGATGTGCCGGAATCTGCAGGGAGAAGGCGCACTGGCTGAAAAAAAGCGTTGCGCTCGGGGGTCAACATCGCCCATTCTTGCCGGACTGCTCAGGTGCAAGGGGGAGGAAAACCATGCTTGATACGGCCGTTCAGGACCAGACACAGGCCTTCTTGGACAGTTTCGGCACCGCACTGGAAAGCGGAGACATCGAGAAAGCCACCGCCATGTTCCAGGACGACTGTTACTGGCGCGACCTTGTCACCTTCACCTGGAACATCAAGACCGTCGAGGGCCGCGATCAGGTGGCAGACATGCTGCGCCATCAGCTGAACACGACGAAGCCACGCGGCTGGAAGCTTGCCGAAGGCGAGTTACCGACCGAAGAGGACGGCGTCACGACCGCCTGGATCGAATTCGAGACCGACGTTGCGCGCGGCTATGGGCTGGTCCGACTGAAGGAAGGGCTGATCTGGACGCTCCTGACCACTATGGTCGAACTGAAAGGCCACGAAGAATCCAAGGGCTGTGCCCGCCCGCTTGGCGCAAAGCACGGCGCCGGCAAGAACCGCGCCACATGGGCGGAGGAACGCGCGGCAGAAGAAGCCGAACTGGGCTATACGAAGCAGCCCTATTGCGTCATCATCGGTGGCGGGCAGGGAGGCATCGCGCTCGGCGCGCGCCTTCGGCAGCTTGGCGTTCCCACGATCATCATCGAAAAGAACGATCGGCCCGGCGACAGCTGGCGCAACCGATACAAGTCGCTCTGTCTGCATGATCCGGTCTGGTACGACCACCTTCCATACATCAAGTTCCCCGAGAACTGGCCGGTCTTCTCTCCCAAGGACAAGATTGGCGATTGGCTGGAGATGTATACGAAGGTCATGGAACTGAACTACTGGACCCGCACCACGGCCAAATCCGCCAGCTACGATGACACAACCGGGGAATGGACCGTCGAGGTCGACCGCGACGGCGAAACGGTCGTGCTGAAGCCCAACCAGCTCGTTATGGCCACCGGTATGTCGGGCAAGGCGCAGATGCCTGAAATCCCGGGCATGGAGAAGTTCAGAGGCGATCAACACCACTCATCCAAGCATCCCGGGCCGGATGCCTACAAGGGCAGGAAAGCCGTCGTGATCGGCTCCAACAATTCCGCTCACGACATCTGCGCGGCGCTTTGGGAAAACGATGTCGACGTCACCATGGTCCAGCGCTCCTCGACCCATGTCGTGCGCTCGGATACACTGATGGACGTCGGTCTCAGCGCATTATATTCCGAGGAAGCGGTGGCCAGCGGCGTAACCACCGAGAAGGCGGACCTGATCTTCGCTTCGCTTCCCTACCGCATCCTGCATGAGTTCCAGATCCCGGCCTATGCCGAGATGAAAAAGCGTGATGCCGAGTTCTATGAGAAGCTGGAGAAGGCCGGTTTCTGGCTTGACTGGGGTGACGATGACAGCGGACTGTTCATGAAATACCTGCGCCGTGGCTCGGGTTACTACATTGACGTCGGCGCAAGCCAGTTGATCATCGACGGCGAGATCAAGCTCAAGCGCGGTCAGGTCGTCGAAGTGAACGAAACCGGCGTCATCCTCGACGACGGCACGCATCTTGATGCGGACGTGATCGTCTATGCGACTGGCTACAACTCCATGAATGGCTGGGTGGCTGATCTGATGGGGCAGGAGACCGCCGACAGGCTTGGCAAGGTGTGGGGCCTCGGGTCGAACACTACAAAGGATCCCGGCCCGTGGGAAGGCGAGCAACGCAACATGTGGAAACCCACACAGGTGCCTGCTCTCTGGATGCATGGCGGCAACCTGCACCAGTCCCGTCACTACTCGCAGTTCCTTTCCTTGCAGATCAAGGCCCGGATGGAGGGAATACCGACGCCGGTCTACGGCCTTCAGGAAGTCCACCACCTGTCCTGATCCGACCCGACACGCCGGCCAAAGCCAACAGCGGGGCAAGCCGCTGAGGCCACCCTTCCGGGTGGTTTCAGGTTCTTTCCATGCTTTGCGAAAGACTGCCATGCCTGCCGGCATGGCACATTCCGGGATGTGACCGTTCCGCACAAACGCCATTTTGGTCCATGTCAGCCGCCGGTCGGGTCGATTCCCGTGAACTCCAGCGCAGCAGGACCGCGAGTCAGCACATGAGCGCAGCCGGAGATAGCCGGAAAGCGCGCGTTTCCGCGCAAACCCCTCTATTGGCGGCGCGTGCGCCGCATTGTCCCGGAAAGGCTGGAAGTCAGTTCTGGGCTTCAACCAGAAGTTTCCTGATTTCGGACTGATCTGCCTTGAGTTCGGCAACATCGGCAGACAGCGCGTCAATTCGCGCGGTGGTCTGCACCTGGTTCGCCCGCACTTCACCGCGCAGATCGGCAGTGCTTTCCTGCAGCCCTGTGACAGTCACCGCCAGCCAGCCCATGAAAGCCAGGAAAGCTGCAAGCAGGACGGTGGCAAGAACGGCGGCCATCGGGTTGCCCGACATGTCGCCGCGCCGCAGCTCGCGGGACAGGATCGCGGCCGGTTCGTCGCTTCTTACGGCCATGCTGGATTCCCCGTCTCCGTCGCAACCGCAGGGATAACCTATTGTATTCAGAGGAAATTTCTAACTGGTATTATGAAATTAGTGTCACTAACATGCGATATGACCGGTCGATGCAACAAGCGATCTGTCCGGTTTTATTCTGCCTCCGGGAGGAGAGCGGATGAGACGGACAGAAGTGTTACAGGAAGTGCGGCCGATGAAGTTCGAAGAGCTTTGTTCGCGGCGCCGGGCTCGCCGGCTGACACAGGAACAGGCGGCGGAGATACTGGGCGTATCGGTGCGAACGGTTCGCCGATGGGAGGACCGTTATGACGCTTCCGGGGCTGAAGGCCTGTATGACGGTCGACTTGGCAAACTGGCCGGCAGCCGTGTCCCGACCGACAGGGTTATGGAGATGCTGACGCTGTTCGACACGAAGTTCCGGGATTTCACCCCAAAACATTTTCACGAGAAGCTAGTGGCCTCCCACGGCTTCACCCAGAGCTACAACAAATCCCCGGCTGCTTCCGGTCGACGAAACACACCGCAGCCCACTGCGGCACCTCAAGCCACCTGTTGTTTCTGGACTATAACCGCTACAACCCCCAAATCGCCATACAGGTCGCGCTCCTAGGCAAGGCCGCAGAGATGGCTAGAAACCGACCTCAACTTCCGCAAGTTGACCCAAGCGGTTGCAACAAGCGGTTGCAACAGTTCATTGTATTCGCAAGTCGTCATGCTTTCCTGTAGAGCCCTCGCTCTTGGCGTGCCGCGATGCCCAGAGCAACGAATACGCCGCCTATGGTCGTGAAATTGCAGCTCCCTTCCTTGCAGCACCCCACCATCGCAGACCTGAACCAGAAATGACGGAGTTCCCCTTTTTGGATCAATCGATCATATGCCTGTTTCCACTCAGACTCGGTCACGCCTTTTTCATGAGGATGGCTTCGGTTTGCATGGTTCGGGATCAAATAGACAAGTGCTCGCTCCCCGCGCCTTCTGCCCCATCCTTTCACGCGGTACACGCTGTCCGTCTCGGGCTTCGGGATTTCAATCCCCGGCGATGCCCAATCTTCTATCATGCCGACAATTCCCGGCTTCGGGTCTTCTTCCATTTCGGCCTGAACTCCCTCCAATTTGATCCACGCCGCAACGTTTGTCGTCAGTTTCCAAAGTAAGACGGCCAGTCTTTCGAAGCAATCGCGATGCATTGCTTGCAAACCGGGCATTGCACGGATCGAGGCAATTTCCAAGCAATGCGGGCGATGTTTTCAGACCAGCTTGCGAAGGGACATGACGGTCAGGATATCTATCCCTAGCTCATTGAACTTCCGCGGCGAAGACTCCGGTTCGGCAACTTGCTCGCGCCGCAGAGGCCCCCGTTATTGGGCACGCCCCCTGTCAGCACTCACGACTCTCGCCCCAGATGCGCATCAGGCTGCACGTGAATGGCCCCAAGGGCCATGCCAATCCGCGTCCAACTCTTGCCGCGATCCCGGACTGAAGAACTGCTTTGCGTGCAGGGTGTTGAAGCACTCCGCCTCCATGTCTCAAACTCTCAGTTCCCATTGACGCTTGTATGAATAACGTCACTTGACGAGGGACTCGGCGACTTCCCCAAAAGCCAGTCAAACCAATGCCACAAGTCGGCGTGCGATCAGACCGTGACACACCATGACATGCCTCTTGCCGCCGCTGTCAGCATTCCGATAATGTCGCTGGAATCAACTTGGCAAACGCGTACACATTGATGAGTTTCACATGTCGTTGCTCTACGATGACCCGCTCACACAGCTTGCATTCTCGGTTCATGAGAATCCCAAGGTATACGCCTTGCTCATAGGCTCCGGGCTGTCACAAGCCGCGAGCATTCCGACGGGTTGGGACATCACGCTTGATCTTATTCGCAAGGTGGCCGCGGCCAAAAGGCAGAAGCGTCCGAAAGCCCCAGAAGTGTGGTACAAGGACGTAACCGGAAACGCCCCAAACTACTCGGAGTTGCTTGCCGAACTCGGAGGAACCCGAGCGGAACGCCGATCGATTCTGCAAGGCTACATTGAGCCTAATGCGGAGGATGTCCAAGAAGGCCGAAGAGTGCCCACGAAAGCGCATCATGCAGTCGCAAGGCTTGTTCAAGACGGTTATGTCCGAACGATCGTCACGACCAATTTCGACAGGCTTCTGGAACAAGCCCTTCAGAAACGCAATGTGGTACCAACCGTCGTCTCCTCGCCGAGCATGCTTGCCAGCGCACAACCGATGCATAGCTCGGACTGCTTTCTCCCGAAGCTCCACGGCGACTACAAGGAAGAAAGCATCCGCAACACCGAAAAGGAACTTGAGAACTATCCCGCAAAATTTAGGAGTTTGCTGGCCAGAATATTCGACGAGCATGGCCTGATCGTCTGCGGGTGGTCGGGCGCATGGGATACAGCTCTTTGCCAAGCCCTCAAAAGCTCTCCCTCGCGGCGCTATTCCACTTATTGGGCTGCGCGCGGGAAGCTGGGTGATCAGGCACAGGATCTCGTGAATCACCGGGGCGCACGCGTGATCCGAATTGATGATGCAGACAGCTTCTTCGACAGTTTGCAGCAACGCGTCTCCATTCTGAAACAAAGCGTGCGCAACGAACCGAAGAGCGTTGATCTCCTGATTGCAAGCGTGAAGCGGTTCGCCTCAAGAAAAAAGCATCGCGTTCGATTGCACGATCTCTTCGCCGATGAAACCCGCGCCCTGACCAACAAGCTAAAGGGAACAGAGCGAACTGACGATCTGGGGCAGAATGTTGCAATCCTGGAATCTCTGACCGAACCGCTCGCCAAGGCCCTCGGCGTGCTCGGACGATGGTCGCGGGACGACACGTCGCCGAACGCACCGGGCATCATCAGGAAAGTCTGGTCGCAGCGCAACGAAAGCAGCGCCATCCAGCCGGTTCAGGCTCACCTTCGTGGATATCCCGTGGTTCTCCTGTTCACGGCTTTTGGTCTCGGTCTCACCCAGGCTGAAAGGTGGGAAGCCCTGCACGCGCATCTCAGTGTTCGCATTGAAGACGAACGGCCCGGCGCCGCGATGCGAGCCGTAGACAAGCTCTTTCTTTGGGCGTGGGAAAGAGTTTGCTATGCGCTGAAATGGCAAGAGGTTCCAGGCGCCACTCAAGGAGTCAACGCCTTGAGCGATTACCTCTGCAATCTGTTTCGCGCTTGGAGCGAGCCGCATGCCGCGGATGTGGGAGACTTCGATCATCTCTTTGACACTTGGGAATTCCTGGCAAGCCTCGCTTATCTGGAGCGTTATGACAAAGACAGAGTTCGGCAAGTGGCTGAGGGCAAGCATGAACCAAGCTACGCCACTTGGGTTCCGCTTGGTCGCGGCATCGGGAAGTCCGAAGTGCGAGAGCGTCTCTATGAGTATTTTGGCGAGTCAAAGACGCAGTCTCAACTCCTTGATGCCGGGTTTTCGGGTGGCGATCCCGATTTTCTTGAGCTGTCATTGAAGTGTCTCGACGCTATGGTGTCGGAGATGAGGCGACTTCGGTAGTCTCATGATTTGATCGCAGCTCATCGTCACCATCTTCCTCCGCTTCCTTGGTTCGGCCAATACCCCTGCGACTCCTGTCGACGTGATCCCGCCTAAAAGATGAAGATTTGATCAACTCGCCGCCACGGCGGTGGCGACACTCCCGGGCATGAGGCGGTGCGAGGCAGCTGCACGGCAATGCCGTATTTTCCTTTTGACGGCATTACGGCATTGCCGTATACAAAGAACATGCACACAGTGATCTGGACCGCATCTTTTTCGACGCAGGCAAAGCGTCACGGGCTCTCGGAAGAAGAGATGGAAAGCATCGTTAACACGCTCGCCGAAGATCCGCTGGCCGGTGACATTATGCCGGGTACCGGCGGGGCGCGGAAACTGCGCCATCCGGGCCGTGGACGCGGAAAGAGCGGCGGGTTCCGAACCGTCCACTATTTCGGAGGCGATGACGTGCCGGTCTTTCTTTTGGCTGTTTACGGCAAGGGCGCGAAAGCGAACCTGACCGAAGCGGAGAGGAACGGGTTGGCCAGGCTGCTGCCGAAGATCGCGGATGCATACCGCGCGAATGCCGGGCTGTTGGCGGACAGGCTGCACGGAAAGAAGCGAAGGAGACAGATATGGGTTTTGGCGAAGAACTGATCCAAAGCGCGCAGGAAGCCCTTGCCATCGCGAAGGGCGAAATGGAGCCCGCCGGGGCGTTCATCCCTGAAACGGTGGATGTAGCGGCGATCCGCAGGAAACAGAAACTTTCCCAGGCGGAATTTGCCGAACGGTATGGCCTGCCGGTCGCGACGCTGCGCGACTGGGAACAGGAGCGGCGTTCACCAGACCGGGCCGCAATGGTTCTTCTTGCGCTGATCGAGCGCAATCCAGAGATGGTGGCTGACACTTTGGCTGCGTCCTGACGCCGATGGCTGATGCCGCCGAATAGCGAACCGGCAAAGGTTCCAGAAGTCGGGCTGGATTCGGTCAAGGATGAACGCCGTGCTTTAGCCGTATGTAGACGCCCCTGTGGTGCAAGCCGTAATTCGGACAACGTGTGACATGCGGCCAAGGTACTGTCGTATGTCGGGCCTCCGAAATGCAGCATTCATGCGCAGCGGGCCCATATGGTGTTCGTGGATCGGATCCAAGACGCTTGTGTGGGCTCGGTCGAAGCCCTGCAGTTGAAGCCGGTTCTTCCGACCCCACCCCTTTGACCTTTTGCCCCTATCCTGTCCTTCGGCCGTTCGCCCCGCCGTCCGCGCTTGCGAGCCGTCTTGAGGCTGGCGCGGGTGTTCTTGACGATCAGTTCACACCGGAACTCGTCGAACGCCGCTGTCGGGTGAGCCGGGGCGAGAGAAGGCCTCCGGCAGCTGAGCCTGCGCGACGTCTCGAGGATGCTTGCGCTCGCGGAGGATCTGGCCGGTCGGCCGACGCTGCACTGACCAGCGGAACTCCGGATCTGGCCCCCCGCCGCAGGCATGGATTTCGCAGACCGTCGCGTCCTTGCCGTCCCCGTCCCTGCGATGCCCGTCCCGCCGGCTTCAGATCCTCTCGATGCTTTGTGAAAAGGGGCCAGCCGCGCATCCCGCACCTTCGGCCTCCACTGCGCAGGCGCAGGATCCAACAGGATCCGCAATGGACAGACAGCGGCGAGACAGCCGCGGAAATCGGGATTGCCGGTGGCGGAAACGGATGGAATCCGCTATCGTCAACCCGCATGCTGGAACCATGTCTGAATATCCTCCCCGAAGCGGAGCGGCTTCTTTGGGACAGGCTTGGGGAGATCCCTTCTGGATTCGTCCTTTACGGCGGAACGGCGCTGGCGCTGCGTCTCGGACACCGGCAGTCAGCGGGGTTCGAATTTTTTTCCAGCGATCCTTTGGACGGACGAAAGCTGCTGCGGAAAATTCCGTATCTCGGGAATCCCTTAAGGCTGCATGAAGGCGGAAACACTTTGACATGCGTTCTCGAGGGGAACTTGGGAGTGACTTTTCTTGGCGGACTCGGCATTTCCAGAATAGAGAATCCAGAACCCGCGAAAGGCCCCGGAATTCCGGTAGCGTCCGTCATTGACATAGCGGCTTCCAAAGTCCGTGCCGTCCAGGCGCGCCCGGCGGCGAAGGACTATGTGGATATCGACGCCATACTCCGCAGAGGCATTTCCCTGGATTCGGTTCTCGGCGCCGCGCGCGCCGTTTTCGGACCGTCCTTCAGTCCTCTGGCAACGCTTAAGGCGCTGGCCTTCTACGGAGACGGAAATCTCGGAACGCTTCCGGCTTCCGTCCGCAGCCGACTGACGCGGGCGGTCGGGACGGTTGATGTGGAAAGGCTTCCGGTTTTCCGTCCAAGAAAGGACTCTGCCCTGCAAACGAAGCCGGTTCGAGATCCAGCAATGGATCCTGACCGTCCGGAACAGGCACTGCTGGACGCCGCCTCACGGGCTGTCTGGTTCCAGCCGCCGGAAAAAACGCTGGAGGACCCGGAGTTTTTCCTCTGCCATTTCATGGCCCACGGCGGAGAGGCCGACCTTCCCGCCGTCCGCCGCGCTTTCAGCGACGACGATTTCCGCCATGCCTTGGCGAACGCCCCGCCCGGCACCATCGACACGAAGTCATGGTTCTACTGGCACATCGCGCTGGGAATCACGCCGGTCCCCAAGCAGAAAATCCGTTCCTTCATGACCGAAGAGGAGCTTGCGGCGCTGGCTTTTCCCGGATTTTTCTACGATCTGCCCGATTCCGTTTACGGGTGAAAATGTCCCCGCAGGGCTGCGGCCCGTAGGTGCGGGTCCGATCGGGTGCGTTCTCATACGCTGCTGGTTCTATCGATCTGCCGCCCGATGCGAGGATCCCGGACAGGCACGGCTCCGTCCAAGCCGAACCGGAAGTCCTGCACGAAAGAGGATGTACCTGTCATCGCGGACGGTGCCGGCCCGGCTTTCTGCATAGGCGCGGCGGCTTCGGGATCGATCTCCGGGATGACGCCGGCGGCAAGAGCCGGTGCGCAGGCGCGGCAGGTATGCAGGGCGCCCGGATCATCGGCTTTCCTCTTCGGCTTGCGCGATTCCATCATTGCCGGGCCAGCTTTCCGGCTTCACCCATCCATCTTCCGGATATGGACTTTCTGGAACCTTCCCGTCGATGCGGCGAAGATCCTGCCGGAGAGTGCCAAGCGGCCTCGGCAAAGAAGGAATTCTCTCCAGAATAGGTTCCAAGCAGGTACCGTCCGATGTCGTCCTATGGGGGCGCGCTTCGCACCGCCGGAATCGTACGGGATTACCGGCAGACGGCACGCGGCGGTGGCCGGAACTGGTGCTCACTCTGGCGCGCATTAAGGCCGTTTTCCGGAAAGTCACAGGAAAAATGGGTTGCGGGAAATCGGTGGCGGAGAGACAGGGATTCGAACCCTGGAGACAGTTTCCCGCCTACACGCGTTCCAGGCGTGCGCCTTCGACCACTCGGCCACCTCTCCTAAATCGACACTTTAGCGAGTCCGCCCGCACTTCCGCAAGAGGCTGCTTGGAGAGATTCCGTCCTTGGTCAAGCTCACTACAGCGGGCAGATATCACTCGGCATGGACTATGTTGAGGTCAAAATCGTGGGTGACGCTTTACCGCGCCGGGCATCAATGTTGTGTACTGCACAGAAGGACTCAGATTCTGTCAGGGAAACGAGCCCGTTTCCCACGGGAAACCATCGGGCTCTGCGCTGTGATGGAATAAGTTTTGCGAAATGGGGAGGCAAGGATGCCGCTGGAACATGCGCCGTTTTCCAAGAGCGAATACGATCGCCGAATTGCCAAGGCACGTGCGGCCATGGAAAGGGCTGAGATCAATGTGCTTTTTGCCACCGATCCCTCGAACCAGGCGTGGCTGACAGGTTATGACGGCTGGTCGTTTTATGTCCACCAAGGCGTGATCCTCGGCCTCGACGGCGATCCGGTCTGGTGGGGCCGCATGCAGGACACCAACGGCGCGCGGCGCACGGTCTGGATGGAAGACGGGCAGGTTCACGGCTATTCCGACCACTACGTGCAGAACCCCGTCGAACACCCGATGGAGGATCTGGCCAGGCGCCTTCGCGACATGGGGCATGGTTCCGGCCGCATCGGGGTGGAGTTGGAAAATTACTATTATTCCGCCAAGGCGCATGCGGTGCTGACCGCTGAACTGCCTGAAGCGACGTTCATCGATGCAACCGCGCTGGTGAACTGGCAGCGGGCGGTGAAATCCGACGAGGAAATCGCCTTCATCCGCAAGGCCGCGAAGATATCGGAGAAGATTGCGATCCTTGCCCTGGAGCGGGCAGAGCCGGGAATGAAGAAGAACAATCTGGTGGGAGACATCATGCAGGCCGGTGCCTACGGTGTCGGAGATGCCTGGGGCGACTATCCGGCCATCGTGCCGTTGACACCATCGGGCGCAGATGCCGCTGCCCCCCATCTGACCTGGAACGGCAACGAGATGAAGGCGGGTGAAGGCACGTTCTTCGAACTCTCAGGCTGCTACCGTCGCTACCACGCGCCGCTTTGCCGGACGGTCTTTCTCGGCGCCCCACCGCAAAAGATGCTGGACGCCTCAGAAGCGCTCACGGCGGGTCTGGAAGCGGGCATAGATGCCGCACGGGCGGGCAACGTCGCCGGAGACGTCGCCCGGGCCATGAATGCCGAGCTTGCCAAGGTCGGAATCGACCGTGGCGGGCGTTGCGGCTATCCGATCGGGCTGTCCTATCCTCCCGACTGGGGCGAACGCACCTATTCGATCCGGCCCTCCGACGAGACCGAACTGAAACCGGGGATGACCTTTCACTTCATGCCGGGTCTCTGGATGGACGATTGGGGGTTGGAGACGACCGAAACCTTGCTTATCCACGAAAGCGGCCCGGCCGAAGCGCTTTGCAATGTCGAACGCAAGCTGTTCGTGAAGGACTAGCATTGGCAAGTCTCGACCAGACACGCGACCTCCTTGGCGAATTCATCGCCCACCGGACCGTGTCCGCCGACAGCAACCTCGGCATGACTTCCGATATCGCCGAGCGTCTCAGCGACATCGGCGCACGGGTCGACTTCCAGACATCACCCGACGGTCGCAAGGCGAACCTCTTCGCGACACTTGGCCCCGAAGAGCCGGGGGGCATGGTGCTTTCGGGCCATTCGGACGTTGTCCCGGTGGACGGGCAGGATTGGTCGGACGACCCCTTCACGATGATCGAACGCAACGGCCGCCTCTACGGCCGCGGCACCTGCGACATGAAGGGCTTCATCGCAGCAGTCGTTGCCAAGGCGCCGGACTTCGCGGCGCTGCCGCTGACAGAACCGCTTCACTTCGCCTTTACCTATGACGAGGAGATCGGTTGCCTCGGCGCACGGGCGCTTGCGGGTTGGCTGGCGGATCAAGGCATTCGCCCAAAGCTTGCGATCATAGGTGAGCCAACGATGATGCGGGTGATCGAGGGGCACAAGGGGTGCTGCGAATACACCACGCGATTCCACGGGCTTGCGGGCCACGGCTCAGATCCCGAGCGCGGGGTGAACGCCGTGGAATACGCCGTGCGCTATGTCACGCGGCTGATGGAACTGGGCGAGGCTCTGAAATCACGCGCACCCGCAGACAGCCCGTTTGCCCCGCCTTGGACGACAGTCAACACAGGATCGTTGACCGGCGGCTTCGCACACAACGTGATCCCGGAAGAAGCCCGGGTGGAATGGGAGTTTCGTGCGGTCCAAACCTCGGATTTCACCTTCGTCAAGACCGAGATCGAGGACTACGTCGCCTCGGTTCTGCTTCCCGCCATGCAAAAGGTCAGCCCGGCGGCGCGGATCACCACCGAAGTGATGGGCGAGGTCGCGGGGCTCGAACCGGCGACCCAAAACGAGGCGCGCGACATCCTTCTGGAACTGACAGGCGGCAACCTTGCGGATGTCGTACCTTTCGGAACCGAGGCCGGGATCTTTGCCTCCCTTGGCATGTCGGCCGTCGTCTGCGGGCCGGGCTCGATTGAACAGGCGCACAAGCCCGACGAGTATCTGGCACTAGACCAATTGCAGAACTGCCTCGACATGCTGGATGGCTTGGAGGAGCGGCTGCATGGCTGAGATCAGGCCAGTTCCTGCATGTGAAGTGTTGTGTTGGCTGCTTGATCACGAAACTGCCGCCGTGTCGATGATGCGACGCCGCTGCGCAGTGTGTCCACGCACGCGCTCCAACTCCTTGAAATGGTCCTGAGCAACGCGGGCGCGTAGACTCGCCAACGGACGGAAGAGGAAACACATGGCCGCGCGTTAGAGCAAAAACCCAAGCAAAACCGCCGAACTCGAAGCGGCGGAACCGGCGAATCATACACGAACCGCAATCACCCCAAAATTTGACGACAGGTACGCCTCTGCCAAGTGCATGCGTCTCTGGCGCACGGTCGTATCACGCCCGTTTCTCTGCCGCTGGTCAAGGATAGGCTGCTTCGTAACTTGCGTTTAGGCGGTTATCGGGCACCAGGCTGTCTCCCCCTGTTTCCCACAACCTGGAATGACACCAACGAACTGCATGGATGAACGACCGGCACGCGGCGAGTCGAACCATACCCGCATCGAATTCAATCCGCCGCTGCTTGTCGATGATCGAAGCATTGGCGAGAGAGATGTCGTAAGGACTGTCAGTTGATTGGAAGCAAGCAAGGCAATGTTCCGGCCTCGCAGAAATCCCCGACGCCAACCGTCCGGTTTCTGACCCAAATCCAGGTGCGTAAGCGATTGACTGATCGAACGCACGCATTCTGTCGCAAACCGCGGACACTGCAGGTTTGTCCGTGCTTTCATGCCAGTTGCCGGTCAACGCAGCCAGTGGCGGCCCGCGCCTCTGCGTCAGTTCCGAAACGTGGCAGGTCTGCCGCCGATCGTCCTCTGGCTGCGAGAAGCGTATCCCGAACGAAAGCGATGTGGGCGGTTTCTTCCAGGATCTCCACCATGTACTGAGCCTTGGTCAACGTCGGCCCGACTCCTATCGTGCCATGGTTCGCCAACACTGCGGCTACGATCTTTGAATCGCGGAATGCAGGGCTGATCTCCGCTTCGGTCTGCGGTCCTCCGTTAGGCGAAAGAGGAATAAGTGGAATGCGGCCAATCTTCTCGATGGTCTGGACCGTAAGGCACGGAATCTCGATCCCGGCGCTTGCATAGCCGGTCGCCCAAGGGCTGTGGCAATGTACGATCGCTCGAATGTCGGGCCGGATGCGATAAAGACCCAGATGAAACCCAAGATCCTTGGAAGGCGTAAACGGTGACGGGTGAATGGTACCGTCAAGATCCACCGTCTGCAGGTTGTCACGGGTGCATTCATTAAAGCCAATGCCGGAAGGCTTGATGACAATAGCATCGGAAGAACTCAGCCGGACGGATAGATTGCCCCCGGCATTGGTCTGAAGGCGCAGATCGAAACAGCGCTTTGCGGCCTGAATCAATGCGTCCTTCTTTGCTTCGATTTCCATTTGGTCTGGCATTTAGGGAACTTTCATAGGTGCGGTCTGAGCGTTTCGATCACTCTCGCCGCGGTTTCCGGCGCATTGATGTGATGCGGAACCGCATCGACTGTGTAGCTGCCCGCACGCGCCGAAAGAACGTCAAGACAAATCCGCCGTAACGCCGGATCCTCGATATCTCCTCCCGGGCAGTCGCGGTGCGAAAACCCGCCCATCGGGACGATGACGTGAACCTGGGCACGGGAGTCGTTTAAGTCGCAGGAAAGCGCTTCCGCCGCCTGAATCATTTCGGTTTCGGTCAGTTTTACGTGCGTAAAGTAGCCTGAATGCCGGTAGTGCGGGCGGGATCGGTACTGCGG
This sequence comes from Rhodobacter sp., assembly GCA_022824145.1. Classification (GTDB taxonomy): domain Bacteria; phylum Pseudomonadota; class Alphaproteobacteria; order Rhodobacterales; family Rhodobacteraceae; genus JAPOUP01. Next base: position 15,310 of record JAJEAY010000192.1, read on the forward strand.
CGGCACGGAATCGAGATCTCCAAGACCCAGAAAATTCAGCCCGCCCGGCAGTACGGCACGGGGCAGATGGCCTGCGCAGGTGAAACGCGACGGCATTGGGGCATGGTCCCCGACGAACAGCAAACGGGTAAGCTCGTGGCATGTCAGATCGATCACCGCCTTGAACGCTCCCGCCTCCGCAAAACGGGTGAACGCCGCGCCGCCGAAACCGTTGGCGTGAAACACGGTCGTTTCCTCACCGACCGCCCGCAGGCCGGACATGATCGCATCCGCAGCACCGCTGGTGGCCCCAAGCGCGGTGAGAGCGATTGACCGCGCATTGGCAACGTCTACAGCCAGTGCCTTGCTTAGGCCGGCGATCATCGCCGCTGTCGTTATGAACACCCGCCGGATCTCTGTATTGAGGCCCGCGATATCGACCAGCGTGGGCACCAGAATTACGGAGTTGTCAGCCACGGCCGCCCGCGGATCAAAGGGAAGCGTGGAGACGAGTATTTTCGGAAAGGAGAATGGAAGTTCTTTCATGGCACGGAGAATGACTTCGCTCCCGGTTCCTCCTCCTATGCCCGCGACCACATGTACCGTTCCGTCAAGCATTTCCGCCAAATCGGATCCGACGCGCGCCCCGACGGCTTCGATCGCTTCAGCCTTTGTTTCCGACCTGTCCCGGACTGCGCTGCCGGAACCGAGGGAAACATCGACGATCCGCACATCGAGTCCATGCGTCTCGAGCATTTCCCGCAGGAAGCCAGCCTCTTCCCGTTTGGTTTCCAGCGTCGCCAGAAGCAGCACCTTTGCAGGCATCGGCTAGCCCTTGACAGCTCCGGCGGTCATACCTGTGATGATCTGCCGTGAGGCGAATAGCGTGAAAATTATCGGCGGAATCGCGAGCAGCATTCCGGTGGCCATGATGACACCCCATTCAACATTGAATTCGGACATGTTGTTCACGATCAGGATCGGTACGGTTTTCGTGTTTCGGTCTGAAAGAGCGGAGGCAAGGAGATACTCGTTCCACGCGATGCGAAAGGTGAAAATCGCCGCTGCGGCCAATCCGGGTTTTATGAGCGGAAGCACCACCAGAAAGAAAACCTGGAAAGGACCGGCTCCATCCATCCGCGCGGCCTCTTCCAGCTGACGCGGAACCTGGACGATGAAGCTCTGCAGTATCCAGATCACGAAGGGAAGGTTCATGGCGATATAGATCAGAATGATTCCGGAATGGGTTCCGGCAAGACAGACGTCACCCCGACCTCCGAGAGTATCGCGGATCCAGCCGCCCACAAGGGTCGCCTTGTCTATGCAGAACTCATTGTTCCAAAGACCAAATACGGGAACGAGCAGGACTGCTGGCGGCACCATGCGGACCATCAGCGTTGTCAGCGACGCGGTGTCACGCCCCATGAAGGTGAAGCGGACAAGCGCATACGCGGCCATGCAGCCGATCACCAGGGTCAGAAACGTTGAAACCAGCGCAATGATCAGGGAGTTGATGAACGCGCCGCCGAACTTGAGCGCACAGAAATCAAGGTGGTCGAGTTCGTAGGGCAGGATGTCGCAAAGCGCGGTCTCGTAATTCTGGATCGTAGGAAGAAAGAGCAGCCCCGAGGTTCCCGAGATGATATCGACGTCAAGCTTGAATGAGTTGACGAACATCAGCGCGACGGGCCCGACCGACATGAACACCAGCGCGGCGAGCAGCGCATAGAATGCAGGATGCTGGCGATCGTTGGGCTGCCCGGCCATTTCAGGATTCCTCATCGGCGGCGGCGCGCAGGCGCGCCTCCCGCGCTTCCTGAAGCTTGGTGTAGCCGAACATAAGCGCTGTCAGGAGCAGCAGCAGTATCAGCAGATAGTTCGACATCGCTGCGGCGACGCCGAGTTCGCGGAACTCAGTGGCGGTGCGGGAAATGCGGAGCGCGAGTATTTCGGTTGACAGGCCAGGGCCTCCTTCGGTCATCACGAGAATGACCTCGAGCACCTTGAACGCATCGATCAGCCGGAGCAGGCAGGTGACAATGAGCACAGGCATCATCAGAGGGATCTTGATGTGCCAGATCTGCTGCCAGCCCGTAGCGCCGTCAATTCTCGCCGCTTCCAGCGCAGACCGCGGGAGCGATTGCAGGGCAGCCAGCGCGAGAATGAAAATGAAGGGAGTCCACTGCCAGATATCGGCGACGATTACTGAGAACAGCGCATTCTGGCCGAGCCAGTCAACGCCTTCGAAACCCAGAGATTTCAGGAACCGGTTAAACGTTCCAACCGTCGGATGATACATATAGCGCCACATGAGGCCTACCACCACCGGCGCGATCATCATCGGCAGGATGAAGAGGGTGCGAAGGACCGACATACCACGGATGCTGCGGTCCAGAAGCAGCGCAAGGCCGACGCCGACAACCATCTCGACGCTTACGACCGCGATGGCGAAACGCAGCGTTACGCCAAGGCTTTCGCGGAATGCGGGATCATGGAACAGCGTGATGTAGTTCTTGAGGCCGACGAATTCGGTTTCGGAAATTGTCTGGCTCGGATCCCAGTCACGGAAACTGCCGTAAATCATGTAGAGAAGGGGATAGAGAAGCGCGATAGCCATGACGACCGCAGCGGGCGCCATGAAAACGTAGGGCGTTGCGCGGTTGATCGTCGCGATGCGCACCTGTGTCTCTCTCCCTGACGTGCAGATGATCGGGAATTCGGGGCCGGGTGCTGTGATCCCGGCCCCGAAAAGCTCTTATTGCCAGGTGTAGTATCCGGCCTCGTCCATGACGGCGCGGGTACGTTCGGCAACGCCGTCAAGCGCTTCCTGAATGTCGAGACCTTCCGTCAGCACCTTTGACAGCGTGGTGCCGATGTCAGCATTGATCTTCCCCCAAACGGGAATGATCGGACGCCAGTCCGGATCAGCATGCTTGAGGGCCTCGCCGAATGTCGCCATATGCGGGAATTTGGCGTTCACCTCCGCATCGGCGTGGGTCGAGAATCTCGAGGGGTTGCCCCCGGCGAGCGCCACGAGCCTGTCGCCATGCTTGGAAGTAAGCCACTGCATCAAAAGGAAAGCGGCTTCCTTGTTTTCCGCGTTGGACGGGATTCCTATGCCGAACCCGCCGGTCTGGCTTCCGCGGCGAACGCCCATCGGATGCAGTGCCCAGCCGACATTGCCGACAACCTTCGACTTGGAAGGGTCGTCGATCTGCCCGGCAACCACCGTTGTATCAAGGAACATCGCGGTGTCGCCGTTGAGGAAGCTGCCAAGGGCTTCGCCGAACCCGAAGCTGGAAGCGCCTTCAGGACCGCAGTCCACGATGGTCTTCAATGCGTTGGCGGCTGCAACTCCGGCTTCATTGTTGATGATCGGATTCCATTGGTCGTCGAAGATCCGTTCACCAAGTGGCGCCAGATGAAGAAGAAACGCGTGCGAAGCATGGTGACCCGAGGCGGCACGGCTGGAAAGCCCGCCCATGCCCGGCTCCAGTTCGGGAATTCTGCACGCCGTCTCAAGAAGCGCGTCATAAGTCTCCGGAACGGTCAGCCCGTGCTTCTCGAAGATGTCCTTCCGGTAGCCGAGAATCGAGGTTTCCGATCCGTAAGGGATTCCGAACAGGGAACCTGTCTTGCCCTCCAGATAGCCCTTTTCGCCCCCTGCAAAGCCGATGTTGTAGACGTAGCCGTCGATGAGGTCGCCCGCGTCATAGGCTGGATCAGACAGTTTCGGGTTCATGAAGTACTTCGCCAGATTCTCCAGCTGGTCCGCATAGACGTAGTCGGCCTTGGAGAACACGACATAGGCGATCAGGTCGTATTCGCCCTCTTCCTGAGCCAGTTCGAGCGTCTGGCGCTCCCGCATTTTCAGGTAGGGCAGTTGGTCGACTTCAACCTCGATTCCGGTTTCCTTGGTGAATTCCGGAAGTATCTTCATCACGGCGTTGTAATGCGGATGGGCCGGGAAATTGACGATCAGCGTCGTGCCTGCGTAGTCGTCGTAAGGCCCGGCAAAAGCCGCGGAAGCGGATATGGCAAGACCTGCCGCCGCCGTTTTCAGGATTTTCAGCATGTGATTCCTCCCTGTTGCTGGTTTCTGAACTCTAGATTGCATTTTCGCTTTCCCGGTCGAACAGGTGCATGCTCGCGGGTTCGACACTGAACCGCATGGTCTCGCCCAGCGGAATCGGAGTCTCGGACTTCAGTTCGACGACGACCTGCTCCCCGCCGCAGTCACACATAAGCACCGACTGCGCGCCGATGTATTCCGATACGATGACCCGCAGCTGCAGACTGGCGTCGGCCGGAGCCGCAGCGGACGCATCGAATTCGAGATCGGACGGACGGATGCCGACAGTGATTCGCTTGCTGCCATGCGCTTTGGCAGCGGCGGCACTTCCGCCCTCGAGCGCAAGCTCAAAACCCTTCCCAACGACATTGGCTTTGCCGTCACGCTCAATGATCTCGGCCTCGAGAAAATTCATGGGCGGAGAACCGAGGAATCCGGCGACGAACCTGTTGACCGGCCGCTTGAACAGTTCCTCCGGCGGACCTTCCTGCTGGATTCGGCCACTGTGCATCACGACGATCCTGTCGGCGAGGGTCATAGCCTCGATCTGGTCATGGGTGACATAGATCATGTTCTTTTGGACGCGCTGGCGCATCAGGGCCAGTTCGGCCCGCATCTGTCCTCGTAGCTTCGCGTCAAGATTCGAAAGCGGCTCGTCAAAAAGGAATGTCCCGCTGTCGCGGGTAAGGGCCCGCCCCATTGCGACGCGCTGCCGCTGGCCGCCCGACAGTTCGCCGGGCTTGCGGTGCAGATAGGGTGTCAGGCCAAGCATGTCGGCGACTTCACCCACCTTGCGGTCGATCTCGGCCTTGGGCGCCCGCTGCAGACGAAGCGCGAACGACATGTTTCTGGCGACGTTCATATGCGGATAGAGAGCGTAGTCCTGGAACACCATAGCCAGATCACGGTCTTTCGGTTCCAGATGGCTGACCGCACGCCCGTCAATGTAGATCTCCCCGTCCGACACGGTTTCGAGACCCGCGATCATGCGCAGCGTCGTGGACTTTCCGCATCCTGACGGCCCGACAAGAACCGTGAACTCGTTCTCAGCCATGGAAAGGCTAATTCCATGCAGCACTTCGACAGCACCGTAACGCTTAACCAGGTTTTCCAGTTGAATGGCCGGCACCGAATCGAATCCTTCGCCTTTCCTGCAACCATGATCTGTATACAAAATTGATTTTCAATATACAAAAATGCGTTAAAGTTGCGTTGACGGCGGATTCGATCGCTGGAATGCATGTTAACCAGATGTGGAGGCCGGTATGGGCCGGAACAGCCAGACATTTCGCGGATCAAACGCGGATTGCGTCGAAGCGGCGCTTAGGGAAGACATCGCGGCCGGTGCCCTTCAGCCTGGAGAGCGGGTTGACGAGCAAAGCCTTGCCGAACGTTTCGGCGTGTCCCGCACCCCGGTCAGGGAGGCGCTGACCCGCCTTACTGCGCAGGGAATCCTTGTTTCACGCGGCACGCGCGGCGTCCAGGTCGCGGAATATTCCCGTGAGCAGCTCGCGCAGATATTCGAAGCCATGCACGAAATCGAAGCCGTATGCGCACGTCTTGCGGCGCGGCGTATGACGCTTCTAGCCCGCGCCGAGATCGTTGCGGCCCAGGAACGATGCGCAAGAGTGGCGGAATCTGGCGATTTCGCCGAATACCGACGCGCCAACGAGTCCTTCCACCACGCAATCTACAAGGCAACGGGCAATCCGTACATCGCGGATCTGGCATCGGATTTCCGTCGCCGAACCGGTCCGTTCCGCGCCAAGAAGTTCGCGACCGGTGCGGACCTGATTGCATCCGCTGAAAGCCACAGGGAGCTCCTCCACGGCATTTTCTCTGAGGATTCCAGAACTGCATACGATGGCATGCGCGCGCATATGACCGCCAGCTTCATGCAGACCCTTGCCGCCAACTGATCGACGGATTGATCCCGATTCAATAATTCCGGTTGAATTTGTCTGCAAAACGCCTCTTTTGTATACAAAAGGAATCATCATGCGCGGAGAGACTGCAATGGGCGTAGCGGAGACTAGAATCTATCCAATCAACACCGGTTGGCTGGAGGCGGACCTCGGAACCTACGTCTTCTGGAAAGGGCCTGCGGGCAAGAAAATCTGGAACCCCGTTTACTGCTACTACGTCGACACCGGCACCCATAGAATTCTGGTGGACACCGGCCTCTGCGACGAAGCACGCGCCACAGAATACCACCACAAATGCCAGAAGCGCGGCTGCAGCGAAGTGCATGTGCACCTAAGGGACAGGCTCGGAGTGGAGCCCGACGAAATCGACGCCATCGTGTTTACGCATCTGCATTGGGATCACGTTCAGAACATGAAGGAATTCCGGAACGCGCGCTACATAGCTCCCAAGGCTGAAATCGAAATGGCCTACAATCCGTTGCCGCTTTATTACCGCACCTACGAATGCGGCATCCTCGGGATCGAAGCTGCATATTCAGGCTGTGTATTCGAGACGGTTGAAGACGAATGCGAAGTATTGCCCGGGATTACCATGTTCCATACACCGGGCCATTCGGTCGGGCACATGGCAGTGACGGTCGCCACGAGCGCCGGCGACATCGTGATCTGCGGCGATGCGGTTTTCCAGGCGCGGAACCTCGAACCGAACCCGGACGAAATGTGGCGTTACTGGGTTCCGGCGCGTTTCGTGAACGCGGTCGAAGGCTGGAAATCGGTAGAGGAAATCGACAAGCGCGCGGACTTCATCCTTGCCTGCCATGACAAGGCATGCGGTGACCACGACGTCTATCCGTACCCGGGCATGCAACTCCGCAAGCGGCGCCAGTTCATCCCGGGATATCAGTTCTACTTCGGCGACATGCCTCCCGGAGCGGCGGAGAAAGCGGCGGAGGCGATGGATTCCGCTGACGTCGACTCCTATCTCGCATCTCTCGAGCCGCCGGCACCGGACAATCCGTCCTGAGCGAATGGCAGTGGAAGCGGACAGACTGGAGGCTACGCTCGACGGGATAGAGGCGGCCGTGCTTGATCAATGGGGCGTTCTGCACGACGGGAGCGCCCCCTATCCTCATGCGGTCGAGGCTCTCGAACGGCTGAAAGCGACCGGAACGCGGCTGGCCGTTCTTTCGAATTCAGGCAAACGATCCGATTTGAATGCCAAGCGCATTTTCGCGCTGGGATTCCCGTCCGGGCTGTTCGACTGCGTGATGACTTCGGGGGAGGCACTATGGCGGGATATCCGGTCGCGGCGGATCAAGACATCTGAGCTCCATCCAATCACGCGCGAACAGGAAGACGCGGAGAATTGGGCGGCCGGACTGGATGTCGGCTTTGTACCCGTTGACCAGGCGGACGCCGTACTCCTGATGGGACTTCCTGACGGTGCGGAACTGGATGATTATCAAGACACGCTTGCATCGGCGCTCGCCCGCTCGTTGCCAGTGCTCTGTTCAAATCCGGACTACGCGTCGCCCCGTGCGGGAGGTAACACCGTTGCCTCACCGGGAGCGCTCGCACATCTATATGCACAGGCAGGCGGTGTGGTTAGCTACTACGGCAAACCCCATTGTCCGGTGTTTCGGGCAGTTGAGGCCGCGCTCGGCCTGCCGCCTGAAAAACTCATGATGGTCGGCGACAGTCTGAAGCACGACATAGCGGGTGCGCGGGAAGCTGGCTGGGCGAGCGCGTTCGTCAGGAACGGACTGCATGCGAATTCCTTCCTGTCGGGCGATGTCCTGGACTCTCTGAAGGCGCTGGCTCGGTCTGAAAACGCGCCGATGCCGGATTTCACGGTTGAGCAGTTGAGGTGAGGCCATGAACTCTGTTCCAAGTGACGACTTCCGCGCTTTTTCGGCCCGGATCGGCCGCGACCCGCTCCTTATTCAAGGCCCCGGCGGCAACACTTCGGTCAAGGACGGCGATACGATGTGGATCAAGGCATCGGGCATGGAACTGGCCGAAGCGGAAACAAAGGACATATTCGTCCAGGTCGACTGCGAAGCCGCCCGGAAGGAAGTCCGTGGCGCTGGAGACGGCAGCTGCAAGGCGGCACTTGTCGATCCCGGCGCGGGCCTGCGTCCATCGATCGAAACAACGTTCCATGCCGCCCTTCTCTGGCGGGTTGTCGCCCACACCCATTCCGTTGCCACCCTGACGCATGTGATCTCGCCGGAAGGCCGGGCGTCGGCAACGGAAAAGCTCGAAGACCTTGATCCGGTTTTCGTACCATATGGGAAACCCGGCCTGCCTTTGACAAAGGCAATAGAAGCACGTGTCGCACCGGAAACGCGGCTTGTTCTTCTGGAAAACCATGGACTGATCTGCTGTGGCGACACCGTGGCCGAAACCGAAGACCTGATGATGTGCGTCGAAGAACGCCTCCGGTTAAGGCCTGCCGACTGTCCTGCACCTGCGCCCATCGGACCTCCTATGCCTGCATTCGAATGGGCGTCCGAGGAAAACTGGCTGGCTCATGACGGCGCGTCCCGGAGTCTTGTCCGAAGCGGATCCTATTATCCCGATCACGTGGTTTTCCTTGGTCCGTGTCTGCCGGTCATGGATGGCCCCAACAAACCGCCAGCTGTGCTTGTTCCGGACGTCGGAATCCAGATACGGGTCAATGCGACTGCCGCCCAGCGGGCCATGATGCGCTGCCTCTCGGATGTGCTGCGGCGTTTTCCGAAAGACTGGACCGCAGAGCCGATCGGATCCGATGCCGAAGCGGATCTTCTCAACTGGGACGCGGAAAAATACCGACAGTCGCTTTCCGGACGGCGCTGATCCATTGCTTTCGCTCGGGATCGATATTGGCACTTCCGGAATTCGGTCTGCGGTCGTCTCACCGGATCGCACGGTGCATTCGATGGCCAGGGCGGACCATTTTCCGCAGGATTCCGGTCGGGTCGACGCAAACCTGTGGTGGGACGCTGTGCGCATCTGCATCAAGAGGCAGACCCGAGAACTGCAGTCCGTCGGAATCGATCCGGCTGAAATCGCCTGCATCACTGTGGACGGCACCTCGGGGACCATGGTGCTCACAGACGCGGACCTTGTCCCGGTCAGCTGGGCATTTATGTATGATTCGAAGGGGTTTGATGCTGAAGCCGCGCGCATCGCGCGCTTCGCCCCCGATCCGCACATCGCACGCGGCTCAGGCTCCGCGCTGGCGCGGGCCCTTCGCCTTGCAGACGAGGCCGATGAAGGCGCCAAGCACCTCTTGCATCAGGTGGACTTCATAGCCGCCCAGCTTACGGCGCAGGGAGGGCGAACCGACGTAACGAATGCCCTGAAAACTGGAATCGACCCCGAAACCGGAACCTGGCCAGACTGGATTCAAAGGCTGCTGCCGAATGGCCTGTTGCCCGCGGCGTCACCGGTAGGAGCCTGCTGGGGAGCCGTTCGGGAAGATCTGCACCTGGAACTGGGCCTCGGCAACAACGTAAAGGTCTATGCGGGAACCACGGACAGCATCGCTGCATTCCTCGCGGCGGCGCCGCTCAAGGCGGGCGTGGCGGTGACCTCCCTCGGTTCAACCCTTGCGGTAAAGACCCTGTGCAGAACCCGGATAGATGATCCGGAACGCGGACTCTATTCCCATCGCGTCGGCGGGTCGTGGCTTGTCGGAGGCGCGTCGAATACCGGAGGACGGGTTCTCCGCCACTATTTCAGCGACACGGAACTGGCGAAACTCAGCGAAAAAATCGACCCGAACCAGAATACAGGACTCGACTACTATCCACTTCTGGAACCAGGGGAACGGTTTCCGGTCAATGATCCAAAGTTTGCGCCACGCCTCTCACCCCGCCCCTCCGATGATGCCGTTTTCCTGCACGGCCTTTTTGACGGCATGGCGCGCATCGAAGCCCAATGCTACGCTGCGATTGCCGAAAGGAGCGGTGAGTATCCGGACAAGATCCTGTCTGCTGGAGGCGGCGCGAAGAATCCGGTTTTTACCAGAATACGGTCCCGTCGACTAGGGACGACCCCGGAGCCAGCTCTCCAGACGGAGGCCGCTGTTGGCGCGGCGATGATCCCGTTCTTCCACTTCGTTGATTGAGGCCCTCGCAAGTCTCGTGGTGAGACTCAGTTGCGATGCCGAGATCTCGATAGCCAAGCCGGAACGCGAAACAACGATGAGAGCGAACGCGAAGCTGAATTTACAGATTCCACTCGGCACCAGTGTAATTCCTTTCATCGGCACTGCTGGCACAGGCCCAGAAATCAAATTCGAAATTTCTCCTGTCAGCCGCATTGGCGCCATTCGATCAGCCGTACCGGTCGCCACTCTGGATGAACTCCTCAACCGCCGCGCGGGCGCGGTCAGAAAATCCGGAGCCGATCTCCCGAATAATCGGCGTCCCCGAAAGTTCGACCGAAAGTCGGGGTAACGAAAACGAGATACCGAATGACGCCAATCAGCTGCCAGAGACCGACCAGTACAGCCGGTTCGGAAGCACTGCGCTGATGCGGCGGGGATAGAAACAAATCGGTCAGCTTGTTGAGATAGGGCCGGAGCGGCCAACGGCGCGCTCCCGTATCGCCATTAAGAAGCGCACGGACAACAAGGCGGGCATTCTGAGGCCAGGGCAGCGCAGTCCGTGCCTTGGTGTCGAGACGTGTGATGCTGACTCTGGCGCCGCCACCGCGTCAATCTCGGCCGACAGACGATGGGACAGGTCGGACAGAACACTTATGTGGAGACGCTCCTTCGACCGAAAAATTTTGAGGCGCCTGTTTCGTCACTCCGGCTGCTGCTGCAATATCAGCCAGACCCGTACCTTGATGCCCACGTTCGGAAAAACACCGGGCAGCGGCATCCAGTTGGCGGCCCCTGGCATCGGGTTCCTGATTCACGCTCGCATTCGCTCACTGTAAAATTTGCGAATCCTTGACTTTCTGTCAGTCAGTATATGACTCGCCGATTAGTAAGCGGACTTGGAGACCGGAATGGATAGAGCCACGGAACTTGAACTGATTCGGGAAATTGTCGGCCTTGCGGAACAGAAATCAGCCTTCCTGGACGCGGACATCTCCCATTCACCTATCCGCCGCTATGCGAGCGTAGAGCAATTCGACCGGGAACGGGCGACGATCTTTACCCGGGTTCCGACAGTCGCGGCGCAGTCCAGCGAAATCGAAGGTCCACGCTCCTTCATTACCAAAAATGTTATGGGACTGCCGGTGCTGCTGGCGCGTGACGACGAAGGCGTGGCGCGCGCCTTCCTGAATGTCTGCAGGCATCGCGGTGCGAAGCTTGAACGTGCGGCTTCCGGATGCAAACGGGTGTTCACCTGCCCCTATCACGCGTGGAGCTGGACGAATACCGGTGAGCTGCGCAGCGTCCCGCACGAGGCTCAGGGTTTCCCGCACCTGCCCCGAGCCGAGCGTGGCCTTCGGCGTCTTCCGGTCGCAGAGGCGCACGGCTTCATCTGGATCGTCGCGAACGCCGACGCAAGCGGCAAGCCTGACATCGACGACTGGCTGTCGGGACTGCACCGGGACTTCAGGTGGCTGGGCCTTGCCGACCACCGGATCGCGGCCGAGGAGACCATAGAGATTGGCGCGAACTGGAAGATCCTGATGGAAGGCGGTCTCGAGTCCTACCACTTCCGTGTCGCCCACCGTGACACGATCGGGCCGTACTTTGCTGACAACCTCCTGTCCTACCAGGTCTTCGGTCCACATCTCCGCTCTGTCCTGCCCCGCGTCTCCATGCCGGATCTGCGCCAGACTCCCGAAGAACGCTGGGAAATCCGCAGAGATGCGAACCTGCTCTATACCGTCGTGCCAACGATGCAGTTCCTGGTGCAGCAGGACCATATAATGTGGTTTCTGTTCGAGCCGCTCGCGACCGACCTGACTTCAGTGCGCATGGCGACACTTGTACCCCGCTCTGCTCCCGACACAGACGAGATGCAGGCACGATGGGAGAAGAACCAGGCCATAACAAAAACCGCCTTGATGGAAGACTTCGTGCTTGGCGAGGAAATTCAGTCCGGATTCGCGTCGCGCGGCAATCCCAGCCATCTGTTCGGGAGATTCGAAGGCGCCCTTAACCGGTTCAACCTCGTGGTCGAAGACATGGTCTACGGGCAGAGCTGACGTATGCCACAGGGAATGCCGATTGAGCAGTGACGCCGCCAAGCCCACCGGCCAGCCCTGCATCAAGCGCAGTTAAACGACCGTGAATCGCTGCTCAGCGGCTACGCAAGGAGCATGTTGACACGTCTGTTTCTTGCGCCCTTCTTCTCGATCTTCCCTATCGTCACGGCACCGATCTCACCGGTTCGCCTTACATGAGTTCCTCCACAGGGCTGCAGGTCGATCTGATCATCACCGCCGCCAATGCGGATCAGCCGCACACGGCCAGCACCCACAGGTGGTTTCACAGACATTGTCTTCACAAGATCCGGCCTGGCCGCAAGCTCGTCGTCGGTGATCCAGTCTTCCATCACGGGCAGATCACGGGAAATCAGCTCTTTGAGCCGCGCCTCCAAAACCAGCCTGTCCTGCGGCGGTTCAGGCATGTCGAAGTCAAGCCTTCCTTTCGCAGCCGTTATCGCTCCGCCGGTTACCGGCAGAGGAATGACAACCGACAGCAGGTGAAGCCCTGTATGCACACGCATAAAACGGTGACGCCGCTCCCAGTCGAGCCGTTGGATGACGGTCTGGCCAACACTCGGAAGCGGCATGTCCGGCTCGGGCTGAAGCATGATCTTCGCGTCACGACGCACCGTATCGACAATCCGCAATTCGCTTTGATTCCAGGTGATCACGCCGGAATCTCCCGGCTGACCGCCGCCACGGGCATAGAACACTGACCGGTCAAGCACTACGCTTCCGTCTTCAGTGATCTCAGTCACGGTACCGCCCGTCTCACTCAGATAGGGATCTGTCAGGAACAGTGGTTCGGTCATGGAGTGTCCCCCTCCCCGTCGTCATCCGTGACTTCCGGATCGATTTCCAAATCGTCTTTCAGTGGCAACGGCTCTTTCCGGTCATCCACGACCGCCGTGACGCCCGGATATGTTCCGTGCAGAGCCTCCGGGTTTCTCAGCCATATGTCACGCTGCGCGAATGGAATCTCAATTCCCTCCTCGGCAAAACGCTCGGCGATACGGTGATTGAGCTCCGACATGACCGAGACTGACTGGTTTACGTCGCGCAGCACTGCTCGGATACGGAAATCCAGGCTGTCGGCGCCGAAGCCAAGAAAATCCACGCCCGGTTCGGGATCCTCGGTCACCACCGGATGTTCGGAGGCAATTTCATACAGAATTCTGGCGACCCTGCGGGTGTCGGTTCCATAAGCGACACCCACGCTCACTTTGATCCGCCCGATATTGTTTCCGCGGGTCCAGTTGGTGACCGAACCTGAAATGAAATCACCGTTCGGGACGATGACGTCGGTTCGGTCAAATGTCTGGATCAGCGTCGACCGGACCGACACTTTTTTTACGATGCCGACATGCTCGCCAACCTGGATCCAGTCTCCTTCCGACACAGGTCTCTCAATCAAGAGAATGATGCCCGAAACGAAATTCTGGACGATGTTCTGAAGGCCGAATCCGATGCCGATCGACAGCGCACCGGCAACAAAAGCGATTGAACTGAGGTTGATTCCCGCGGCTGCCGTCGCCAGAAGCGCGGCGAGGAAGATGCCTACATATCCAATTCCCGAAACAATCGCGACCTGCCCGCCCGGATCGATACGGGTCTTGGGAAGGACGTTGCTGCGCAACGCGGCCTGCACTGCCCGCGTCGCCAGCAGCAGCACGACGAAGACAATGGCGAATGAAAGAGCATTCTCGGGTGCGACCCGCACGTCACCAAAAGTGAACCCCTCACGAAACCTCGCCCAGAATTCCGTCAGATCCGCAATTCGGGCGCCCCAGATCAAAGCAAGTACCGGCACGGACGCCAGCGCAAGAGCCAGCCCCAGAAGGGTTGGAACCAAAGCCGAACGGGTCGCGCTTTCGTCAAGACCCAGCGCCAGACCGTAAAGTTCGTGCAGGAAATCGTTCAGCAGATACACCAGAGCGAGGACAGCAAGCGTCAATCCGGATGCCACCAGCAGGTACAGGCCCGCATTCAGGTATCCGACCGCCGCGAGGACCGCGCCAAGCGCCGCGATGATGGTCAGCGTACGCCCCAAAGCTCCGAGCCAACGGGGTGCTGGGGCAGCCGGATTCTCTTCCTTCCTTCCGATCGCGTATGACCGAACCGCGCGTCCGATCGCCGACAGGGATAACGCCGCGACGGCTGCGACAGGAAACAGCAGGACAGCCGTGCTTGCTTCAGAATAGCCCTCATAGCTGGCCAGAGACTCCAGGAGAGCGGATAGGCCCGCCATTAACCCCAGCAGGACAGCTGACCGCCATGCCGTTACACTCCTGCCTGTCTCTTCAATGCCGATCTGGCTTCCGTCGGCCGATTGGTCAGGCACGAGCCGGCTGGCCAACCAGTCGGCGCCAAGCACGCACAGACCAATGAACGGAATAGATCCGGCGATCAGCTCTCCGCGGGCGCCAAGAAGGCCAGTGGCCTCAATCGCCCGCTCCAGAAGTAAAATCCCCAACAGCGGAAGGGCGAGATCGCCAAACGAAACCGCAAAATCCATAAGGCGGCGCGACCGTTCGGCCATGCGGCTTCGAACACTTTCCGCCACGCGGCGCAGAAGGGTCCGGCCCCGAAACAGCATAAGCGCCGAAAGCGCCAGAAAGAGAACAATGCGCGGAAGGCCGTCAATCAGCAGTCGGAACCGCGCGTCAGAACTCCAGACCTCCGCAATCTCGGTGCCGGCCGCATTGAGCGAGCCAGCCAGATCATCGAGAGCGGGCGCCCAGTAAACCGGATTCAACGGAAACGGATCTTTGCGCAACAGTCTGCCGGCACGACGGTCACGGACGATCGCGTCTATCTCTCCCGCCAGTCCGTCCGCCCGCGCATAGGCAACCTCGGCGGCTCTTACCGGAGCCCGGGCTACAGCCAGCCTCTCCGTCAGATCAACTCTCCGATCAGCGATTCCTTCCGGTTCCGGCTCTCCTGAATCGGGAGCAGGCCCAAGCGCATCGAGCTCCGCGGCGAGAGTCTCGATGCGTGTCGCGTTGGCATCCAGATCACTCAGAAAACGTTCTCGCCAAACGACGATCTCTTCCCGCAGGGATTCAAACGCCCGCTCAGATGCGCGACCGGCCTCAACCGCCGCTTCAGCGCGTTCGGCGACCAAGTCCCAAGCTTCGTAGTCTATCCCTTGATGCGGTTCCTGCGCCGGCACTCCGACGCTGGTGACGAGCGCAATGAGAAGCGCTGCGATGGCTGTGCGGAAGTGCACCCGACTAGCCTTCCTCAAATACGGTAGGAAGAATCCGACCGCTTCCTGACAGCCAGCCCGGAACCGGCAAGTCCCGCTCCCGAAGAAACGAAGGATTGAACAGCTTCGACTGATAGCGCGTACCGTAGTCGCACAGAACCGTCACGACCGTCTTTCCGGGGCCAAGTTCACGCGCCAGCCTGATTGCGCCGGCAACATTGATTCCAGTGGATCCGCCCATACAGAGTCCTTCGGCAGAAAGCAGATCATTTACGATCGGCAGTGCCTCTTCGTCTGGCACCTGACAGATAAAGTCAGGCGTGTAGCCCTCCAGGTTGGCAGTGATCCGGCCCTGTCCAATTCCTTCGGTGACAGAATTGCCTTCCGGTTTGGCCTCACCGTCCCTGTACAGGCTGAAGATACCTGAGCCCATCGGGTCGGCGATGCCGCAGGTGACGCCCTTCGGCTGCAGTGCCATGCCGACGCCCGCCGCTGTACCACCTGTGCCGACTGAACAGATGAAACCATCGACCCTGCCTTCCAGCTGTTTCCATATCTCCGGCCCGGTGGTCTCAATATGCGCCTTCCGGTTGGCAATGTTGTCGAACTGGTTCGCCCAGATCGCACCGCCAGGCTCGGATTCAGCGAGCTTTGCCGCAAGCCGTCCTGAATATTTTACGTAATTATTGGGATTCCTGTAAGGCACAGCGGGCACCTGAACCAGTTCGGCCCCCGCCAACCGGATCATGTCCTTCTTTTCCTGGCTCTGGGTTTCGGGAATCACGATCACCGACCGGAATCCCATTGCGGCGCCAACCAGTGCGATGCCAATTCCGGTATTGCCAGCCGTTCCTTCCACGATCGTGCCGCCTGGCCTCAGATCCCCCTGATCGACGGCGTCCTTGATGATATAGAGCGCGGCGCGGTCCTTGACCGACTGGCCGGGGTTCATGAACTCAGCCTTGCCGTAGATTTCACAACCGGTCGCCTCCGAAGGGGCTTTCAACCGGATCAGTGGCGTTTTGCCCACCGCATCGGGCAGATCCCGATAAACCTGCATTGCCGCTCCCCTTCACTGGATTTCCGTTCAGTTGCCGTGGTCTAGGCTGCGGCTTCGGCAAACTCAAGCGTCTGCCTGAAAACGTGCCGACATCCGAAGTCCAATCGGGATTCGGGTCGCTGTCTGACCACAGTTGGCGGTTCCGGCTGGCAAGAGAACCGCACCCGGGAAACGACCTTCGTTCGTCGCCATCGACAGGCGACACAGCCGCTGCAGCGGGAAGAACCGCACTTCGGATAGCAGGATCCAGGTCAGGTGGTGCGTTGACGCAAAGCCTGAAAAACGGCAAGGGAGACCAAACGAAGGAATTGTCCCCGAAATGAAAAAACCGTTCCTCATTCTGCAGCTCAGACCGGAACCAGAGGCGTCGGACAGCGAATTCGCGGCCATTCTTAAAGAAGGCGGTTTGGCTTCGGAGCGTACCAAGCGAATCCGACTCGACTGCGAGCCGGTTCCGGCCGAGCTGCGGCTTGACAGCTTCGCCGGCGTCATCGTCGGCGGCGGCCCCGGATGTGTCAGCGACACGCCCGAGACCAAGTCACCGCAGGAAACCAGAATCGAAGCGGCGGTGATGGCGATGATGCCCGAAATCACCGACCGCGACCTGCCGTTCCTTGGCTGCTGTTACGGCATCGGAATCCTTGCCCAGCATCTTGGCGGAACCGTAAACAAGGAGAGGTACTCCGAGCCTGTCGGTCCATCCGCCTGCTCGCTGACCGAAGAAGGACGCAGCGACCCGCTGCTTGCCGACTGCCCTGAAAGGTTCAGTGCTTTCGTTGGCCACAAGGAGGCCGTGCAGTCCCTGCCTCCAGGCGCAGTCCATCTCGTGAGTTCGGAACCCTGCCCGTATCAGATGATTCGCCACGGAAGGAACGTCTATGCGACGCAGTTTCATCCTGAAGCGGACTCGACCGAAATCGAGGTACGGATCCGGATCTACCGGAACTACGGCTATTTCCCTCCAGACGACGCCCACCGTCTGATTGAAATGTGCCATGCGACCGACGTTCATGCGCCCGGTTCGATACTCCGTAGGTTTGTCGAGCGTTACGGCTGAACCGATCGGTCCTGCCATAACCTGCCAATGGCTGCTACGAATCGAAGGGAAGCTGGTCTCGCCAGCACATAATTCGTCTCAGACTGGCGTGCCGGTCGTTCTCCCGGCCAGCCGCCGCTTCAACGGCGGATTCGCTCTGACTGCGGGTCGTAAAGCGGACGCAGCGCCGCCGTGGCTTTCACCCGGGTGCCCGCAACCTCGATTTCGTAAGTCGACGCGAGTACGTCCGCTGGGTTCTCGCCCGGGCAGGGCACATATCCCATCCCAACAGCTGCCCCCAACGCATGGCCGTAATTTCCTGAGCTGAGATAGCCGACGAATTCTCCGTCACGGATGATGGGCTCGTTGTGGAACAGCAGTGGCTCGGGATCCGCAAGCATGAACTGGACCAGACGTCTGGACAGGCCTTCGTCCCGCTTCCTCAGCACGGCGTCACGTCCGATGAACTCCTGCTTTGCCGTCTTCACTGCGAATCCAAGCCCGGCTTCGAGCACATGGTCCTCGCATGTGATGTCGTGCCCGAAATGCCGGTATGCCTTCTCGATACGGCATGAATCCATCATGTGCATGCCGCAGAGCCTGGCGCCCATGGACCGACCCGCCTCCCAGACAGTTTCAAATACATGGCAAGCCATGTCCGAGGAAACGTAGATCTCCCAGCCGAGCTCGCCGACATAGGTGATCCGGTGCGCCCTGGCCAGCGCCATTCCAAGCTCGATTTCCTGCATCGTTCCGAACGGATGGGAGGCGCTGGAAAAGTCGGCCTGGCTGACCGCCTGCATCAGCTCACGGGCCGAAGGCCCCATCACAGCCAGAATCGCTTCACCCGCGGTCACGTCAGTGACCGTAACGCGCCGGTCGCCGATGCGTCGGCGCAGCAAGGTTTCGTCGGCAAGTCGGGTCGCGGCCGGAGTGACGGCCAAATAGGCTGTCTCGGACAGGCGGGTAACGGTAATGTCCGCCTCGATTCCGCCCGCGTCATTCAGGAACTGGGTGTAGACGATCTTTCCCTCAGGTACCGAAAGGTCGTTGCAGCAGACAAGGTTCAGGAATTCCTCCGCGTCCGGGCCCTCGACACGAAGCTTGCCGAAGGACGACATGTCATAGATTCCGATGTTTTCCCGCACGGCCATGTGCTCGCGCGCGCTGTTTTCGAACCAGTTCTGCCGTTTCCAGCTATAGCTGTATTCCGGATCCTGCCCGTCCTCAGCAAACCAGTTGGCGCGCTCCCATCCGGCAAGTTCACCGAAAACGGCGCCACGGGCTTTAAGATGTTCATGAAACGGCGTGCGTCGAACTCCACGGGCGGTGTCTTTCTGACGGTAAGGCCAGTGATCGGCGTAGAGCAGTCCAAGGGTTTCACGTGAACGCTCCGCGAGATACAGCCGGTTGCCCTGGAACGGCTGCATGCGCCCGATGTCCACATCGCCCAGATCGAAGGGCCGTTCGCCGGTATCCATCCAGTGCGCAAGCGCCATTCCCGCGCCCCCCGCCGACTGGATGCCCACGGAGTTGAAGCCTGCTGCGACCCAGACGTTGTCCATTTCCGGACAGATGCCAAGGTGGTAGGCGTCGTCAGGCGTGAAACTCTCAGGACCATTGAAGAATGTGTGGATGCCGGCACTGCCCAGCATCGGCATCCGATTCACCGCGGATTCAAGGATCGGTTCGAAGTGGTCAATATCCTCGGGCAGCTGGCCGAACTCGAAATCTTCCGGAATCCCGTCAAGGCCCCAAGGTTTCGCCACCGGCTCGAAGGCGCCAAGCAGGATCTTTCCGGCATCTTCCTTGTAGTAGGAACATTCGTCCGGCACCCGGAGAACCGGCAGACGCGAAAGCCCGTCGATTGGCTCGCTAACGATGTAAAAATGCTCGCAGGCCTGCAGCGGAACATTCGTGTTCATCATCCGCCCGACCTCGCGGCCCCACATGCCGGAGCAGTTCACCACGTGCTCGCAGTTGACCGTTCCGATCTCTCCTGTCCCGCTTTTCCACCGCACGCCAGTGATCCGCCGTCCTTCCCGCGTAACCCCGGTCGCGCCAGTACCCTCAAATATCCTGACTCCCTGCTGCCTCGCGCCCTTGGCCAGCGCCAGCGCGATGTTTGCCGGATCGCCCTGACCGTCTTTCGCCAGGTAGACGCCGGCCTTGACGTCCGCAACGTTCAGATGCGGATACCGCGCCTTGACCTCTTCCGGGCCGATCTCTTCGACCTCAACGCCGAAGGCACGCGCCATTGACGCCTGGCGGTAGATTTCCTCCTTCCGGTCCCCGGTCAGCGCCACGGTGATGGATCCAACGCGGGCGAATCCCGTGGCGACTCCGGTCTCCGCTTCCAGCGCGCCGTAGAGTTCCTGGCTGTATCTCGCGAGCCGTGTCATGTTCGCTGTTGCGCGAAGCTGAGCGATCAGCCCTGCGGCATGCCACGTGGTGCCGCTGGTCAGCTTCCTGCGCTCCAACAGGACGATGTCGCGCCAACCTTCCTTCGCAAGATGGTAGGCGACCGAACAGCCAACGACTCCACCACCGATGATGACCACCCGTGCATGGGAAGGAACGCTCATGGATACATCTCCGCGAATCTCTTTTTGTACAGCGCGATCATTTCCTCTTCGGTCGCGCCGTCGTCATATGGAGGAGTTGTCAGCGGCCTAACCTCGTCGACCGGCACCTTGACGATCAGATTGATGCGCTTGGCCAGTTCACCCCACAGTGCCTCAAATTCCGGAAACAGCGCCTCAAACTGTGCTGCACCGCGACGCACGAACACTGCATGGCCGCGTATGCGGACACCTTTCCGCACAAACTGGTCGACGAAGTTGATCTCCAGTTCCGGATTTACCGTCAGATTGGCGACGGTCTGCGGCGAGCGGATCTCGCCGAATGCAACCGTTTCGCGGTCAACCACAATGAAGGTGCCTTTGGGCGATAGGTTCGGCCGTCCGCCTGGCGTGACGGTAGCCACGAATCCAAGCCTCCACTGTTCGATGCAGCGAACCGCGGACATCGGTAGTTTCATAGGAAATTTCTCCCGGCTTCCATTTCTCGTCATTCCGCCCTTCACCGCGTCGTTCGGCCCGCAGGGACCCAGCAGACAATCCGGCCGTTATGCCCGAAGCCTTGAATTGTCCGGATCCCAAAGCGGCTGGTCCGCCTGAACAGTGGCAGGATAGCGGGCGCCGAAGATCTCGACTTCCAGCTGCCTTCCCTCCACCGCGAGATCGGACCGGATCATTGACAGCCCGACACAGGCATTGACGCGGTATCCCCAACCGCTGCTTGTGATTTCGCCCACAACCTGGTCGCCGTCCCACACCGTTGACATGTAAGGCGGATCCTGGTCACCGGCCTCGATGACAAGCGTGGCAAACCGCTTCTTCAATCCCTGCTGCCGCTGGTTCAGCAGCGCCGCCTTCCCCGGAAACCGCTGCGGTTTGTCAAATCTGACAAAACGGTCCAGCCCACCCTCAAGCAGCGAGTAATCGGTGGACAGATCCCCTTTCCACGCCCGGTAACCCTTCTCAAGGCGCAGTCGGTCAAGCGCCCACATCCCAAATGGCCTGCAGCCCAGTTCCATGAGCCGGTCCCAGACAGCTGGCGCCGCGTCGAAACCGCAATGCACCTCCCATCCCAGTTCTCCCGCGAAGGATACCCGCAGCAGCACGCAGTGCTGTCCAGCCACCGTCGCTTCCTGAAAACTCAGCCAACTCTTCGAGAGATCCGCATCACTGACCGCCGAAAGCGCTTCCCGCGATTCCGGACCGGTCACGAGCAGGCATTCATACTTTGCTGTCCGGTCATGAATCTCGATTCCCTCCGGCGCTTTCCGCCAAAGCAGTTCTGCGTCGTGCCACTGCGCGGTGGCTGCTGTAATCAGCCAGATCCTGTCGTCAGAACGCGGAATGACCGACATCTCGGTCAGAATCCGACCCCGGGAATCCGGGAAATATACCAGGCCAATCCTGCCGACGGGCGGCAGCCGTGACGATGTCAGGCCGTCAAGCCAGTTCCGTGCGCCCGGTCCCTCAACGGTCAGCCGTGTGAATCCGGTAATGGGCAGAACTCCGCAGCTGTCCCGAACGGCCTCGCATTCCTCCCTGACACGGAATTCCCACGGCCCGTTCCGGTCCCATGTCTGGGTTGCCTCTTCAGACACATCGTCACCCGGTGCTGCGAAGTAATTGGCGCGTTCCCAGCCATTGTAGGATCCGAACACCGCCCCAGCCGTCTGGAGGCGCGAATGCAGGCTGGACAGTTTCCGGTTGCGGCCAGCCGGCCAGACATGGTGCGGGAAGTGCATGGCGTATTCGTGGCCATAGACCTCCTTGCCTTTGGCAATGCAGAAGTCACGGTCGGTGTAGTCGGTGTATCTCCGGGGATCGAGCGACCAGCAGTCCCACTCGGTCTGACCTTCCGTAATCCATTCCGCGAGAATCTTTCCGGCACCTCCAGCCTGGGCTATTCCGAACGTGAATACGCAGGCTTCGAAGGCATTCCGCACGCCCGGCATCGGCCCGATCAGCGGATTGCCGTCAGGCGCATAGGGAATGGGTCCGTTGATGACCTTAGCGATTCCGGCAGAGCCAAGAATCGGAACCCGTGCCATCGCATCCTCGACGTAAGGTTCAAGCCGTTCGAGGTCATCCGGAAACAGCTGGAACGAGAAGTCATCCGGCATCGCATCGTCAGGAGTGATCCAATGCGCCCTGCAGTTGCGTTCGTATGGACCAAGGTTCAGCCCGAACTTTTCCTGCCGCAGGTAGTAGGACGTGTCGACGTCACGAAGCAGCGGCAGTTTCCCGCGGCCGGTTTCCCCGGACCACTCCCTGAGCGCCGGTATGTCCTCGGTAAGCATGTACTGGTGGCTCATCACCATCATAGGGACGGTGCGCCCGCCATGCGGCTTGAACCATTCACCCACACGCTGCGCGTAGTATCCCGCCGCGTTCACGACAGTCTCGCAGCGGATGTCCCCCTTCTCGGTATGCACGATCCACTCATCACCCGAGCGGCTTACCCCGGTTGCGGGGGTAAATCGCAGGATTTCGGCGCCGAGGTCGCGGGCGCCTTTTGCCAATGCCTGGGTTAGCTGTGCGGGGTCTATGTCACCGTCGTCGGGATCATAGAGGGCGCCCTCCAGATCATGGGTCTCTATGAACGGATAGCGCACCCGGATTTCATCCGGACTGATCGTTTCCACACCCAACCCCTGATAGCGGCCCATTCCACAGGCGCGCTCGAACTCCATCATCCGTTCGCGGGAATGCGCCAGCCGGATGGACCCGGTGACATGGTAGTTCATGGGATAGCCGACCTCGTCAGCAAGCCCGCGGTAGAGTTCGGTCGAGTATCGCTGCATGTTCATCACGGCCCAGCCAGTTGAGAACGTGGGGACGTTTCCGGCCGCGTGCCAAGTTGATCCTGCTGTCAGGTCGTTCCGCTCGAGAAGCACGCAGTCAGTCCATCCGGCCTTCGCCAGATGATAAAGCGACGAAACTCCGACAGCGCCGCCTCCAATGATGACGACACGAGCGGCTGAAGGACGAACGGCCATAGATCTCTCCCAATTGTCCTGTGTTACCAATCAGTTCGGATTACCGTCCCGGGAATTCCAGCGGGACAGGTTGCTATCGTTTCGGCCGGGCCGCAGCTGATATGGATGATGAAGTCCATCTCAGTAAACCGGCGGCGAGATGACCCAGACCGCCACGGCAGGGGAAGTGTACGGATTGGCCCAGCGCAGGGTCTCACCCCGAACCCGAAAACTGTCGCCTTTGCCAACGATGAACTTTCGGTCTCCGAGCCAGACATTGAGCCTTCCCGAGATCATGATGGCGAGCTCCGCTGTCTTCCGGGTAACCGGATCGGGCAACTCGGAGCCTGGCATGAATGTTGAATGGATCGCTTCGAAGGCATCGGTAAGATCTGGGGACAGCAGTTCCTCAACCAGCCCCGGCACACGGTCGCCTATTGCTCTCCGGGCATCCCTGCGGACAACGCGCCCCACTTCGTCTCCTGAGCCGGCTGGCGAGGAAAAGAGCGATACGGAAACGTCAAGCGCCTTAGCCAGCTCCGCCAGCCCCGCTTCGTCAAGCTGCGATATGTCGCGCTCGACCTGACTGAGCCAGCCAACCGACCGTCCGAGCCGCTCCGACAGAGCTTCCAGGGTCAGGCCGCGGCTTCTACGCAGACTTCTGAGGTCGGCACCGAGTGGACGCGCTGTTTCCATATACTTTCCCCTTACCCGCCCTTCATCCGGAGCGATGAAAAAGTCAAGAAAATTTTCATCGCAATTCGAAGGAAATCCTGATGACGCCATGCATTTCGAAATCCCACCAAACGGCTGGTGCCGAACGGCCACTAGATGATCAACCGCAAGCACAGCAGCGAGAAGCTCCCTAATTTCGGTTCTGGCTCAGGCCATGACTGGAATTCGGACGCGGCCAAGCGTGGTGGATGCCATAAACCAGCGGGCCGCCGAAGGTTCGGCGCCTGGTTAGCCGGAAACTGCTGCCGAAGTCCTTGCGGGTATCGCAAGTGCATCGCGTTGTTGATTGCTCAGCCGTTTGCAGGCGGTCCCCTGCGGATCAGCTACCGGTGGACGAGTGCGGTACGTTTCACATCCCCACTTCCACTCCGAGGTGCAATGCCAGCCCCTCAATCCGGTGCCGGAAACGGCTTCTGTCCCATCGGGTCCGAGCGTAATCCGGCCTTCCGGGCGGGCGGGTTCAGGGCGGCCGCGCCCTCCTGAACGCCTCCTCGGCATCTTCCCCGCCCGTCGATGGCGTCGTGCGAACGATAGTCCGTGCCTCCCTTGGTTCCCGAGAGGACTCATGTAGAGAAAACCGCAAAAAGTACGGACATCTCTCCACGACTCGACCACTTGAAAAAAATCATGTAACTTAGTGAGCGAAAAACGCGGACTTACGTACATGATTCCTGAAAGGCGCGTGACCCTCCCCGAGGTCAGGACGTCAGATCTTCCGGGTCGACCGCACCAAAAGCGAAACAGTCGACCTCGACCACGAAGATTACCACCAAGAGACGGCCATGGAAGCGCCACGAGGTTGGGAATCTCCTTTTTGTGTTCCCTGGCTCGATTGTTGATGTCGGAGCGACGCCTCACGGCAGTGATCTTCGTGGAGATGTCGTTTCGGGACAGGATCGAATCGCAAGGCACTTCTGGCGCTTGCCGCACGATTCATAAACACATGGAGCCGATCTAACCGCCGGTCAGTCAGTATACGCAGCAATGGTTGTTTCGTGCGTCGTCGAAGCGTTCGTTCTGGTCCTTTGCTTACACTGCCTGTAATTTCGTTCGCATGACAATCGAACCGAGACTGGACATAATCGGCGCGGCGCTTGCTGATCCCAGCCGATCGCGCATTCTGTGCGAGTTGATGGACGGACGCGCATTTACAAACAAAGAGCTGGCCAGCGCGGCCTGTATCAGTCCGCAAACCGCAAGTACGCATCTGACGCAGCTGAAGATGGCCGGTTTGACCTCCTCATTGCGCTGCGGTCGGTATGTGTATCACCGGATCGCGAGTGCAAGGGTCGCCAAAGCACTGGAAGGGCTGGCTGTTCTTTCTCCCACTAGTCACTTGTCCCGAAATGATCGACTCTGCGCCGACACGCGAAGGGCACGCAGTTGTTACAATCATATCGCGGGCAAGCTCGGTGTACTTATGACCGACCGCTTGACTACGCTCGATGTGCTGCAAATTCGGGACGAGTCCATTTCTCCCGGACTGCGATGCCAATCCTTCTTCAATGACATCGGGGTGGCGATACCGCACGTCAGTGCGGGAAAGCCCTTGGCACGGCTCTGCCTCGACTGGACGGAGCGGCGCCATCATATCGCGGGACCGCTGGCCGCGGCGATTATGCAGAGGTCGCTGGACGCAAAGTGGCTTGAGCGTCGCAGGGGCAGCCGTGCGCTGACTGTCACGGCTGATGGCTTTGATGCGTTCCACCGATGGTTCAGCCTGCGCAGAGATGTTATTGACCATAGCGATTACGGTTAAGAGTTCGACCGATGGCGAACTGACATTTTCCACAACAATCGGGAACCGGGTTATATTTGGCATGAAGTAGCCTGAGAAGCCGATGCCAGTGCCCAACCTCGACAACGACAGGTTCGTGGCCGAAGAAGGATTGCGGATCATCGTGCAGGTGCCCGACACTTGCGCGCAACGGATTGTCGACGCGGTTCTGGCCGAAGACGCCTTGACCTACGGCGACTATGACTGCGTCGCGTTCAGGACTGCGTCAGGAGTGCAACAGTTCAGATCTCTGGGAAGCGGTCGCAATTCAGCAACCGAAAGAGTGGTTGAAGTGCCTTGCGTGGAATTGTCGTTCTTTCTGAGCCACGACGAGATGAGAGCCACACGGGTTCTGAAAGCGATCTACTCCTCACACCCTTATGAAGAGCCAGTCGTGTTCGTTGAGCCATGTGCAAGAACGCTGCATATCCGGGGGCTGGATGAGGACAACCCCAACAGATTCTGGAACGGCGATGCCGAGGAATGGGTGCCCGATGAGCATCGGTAAATGAAATTGTTCAGCGTGTTGCGGAATGCGCCTCCCGTATCGGGGCACCCGATGTCAAGCACGGATTCCTGCGCATGAGCGGTCATGACCCCTGGACATGACACGACTCTCCCGGAACCGGCCCCAAATTGGCGCAGGGTTGATTCCGGAAAGCCCGCGTATTTGTTCGACGGGCGGCCCGGGCTCGGAAAGTACCTTCCTCGCGCTCACCATCCTGCCGTTGGCGCCGAGCGCGCGAACCAACGTGTTTGCCACGGACACGTCCAGTCCGACAAAGACTTCCATTTTCGTTGTCCTTTTTCGTAGCGGATTCGGGAAACGTTTCCTCCGGAACCCCTCGGCCGATCAAATTTGCACATGCTGTGTGCGGCAGGGGCAACGCCTCCGGCAATCAGGCGAATCGAGCGAGACGGGCCAAACCCCATTGATCGGCGTGGAGACTCTGCCCGGGTTGCTTCACTGGCCTGCCACAGCGTTTCAGCGCAGCGACTGTTCGCGAGGATGCCAAAGTGGCGGATGCGCTGCATGCCCAGCGGAAAGACATGCAAGAGGAGCCGGTCGATGAACGTCCCGGCGCGCCTCTCGCGCTGTGACTGTCGCATCGTTGCTTCTTCAGCCAGTTCCCAGATCGCGTCAAGAACTCCTTGGGCATAGAGCCTGTCACTGTTAGCGGCAATTGATGCATCCCAGAGCGATTGGCCTGCGATTTCGCGAATCTTCGCCAGTTCTTCGTCCGCATAGACGATCTTGGTCATGTTTGCCTCAAACACGGGCAGGTTCTTGGAGTCCTGCTCGGCATACGCCGCTTGGGTTACATCCATTTCCAGATCGCGGTTATCCATCAGCAACCGTTGGTATGCAGGTGGCAGCGGATCGTTGACGCGGTCTTGTTCAGCACTCAACCGCATTCCGACGTTCCGGGTGCAAGGGTGCTGGTGAACCATTCAGATTCGTCGGAAATCCTGAAGGCGACTCTGGAATGCGGTTAACGTGGCCTCCGCTGGCAATGTCCGCTTGACCGCGCCAATCTTCTCCATCGCGGCGCCAATCCCGCCTCCTGCGCGAACACGCATTCCTTTCCACCCCTCCAACGTAGTCGGCGCGGCACCCTTGCCCAGGAGTTCATACTGCGGCAGCAGGCCGGATACATAAGAAATGGCATCCCAAAGTTCCATGTCCTCGACGATCGCGAGATGCTTCATCATCCTCGAACGGACAAATCTGCCAATCTCGGGGTCACCCAATGGCAGGAACGGAAGTGAGAACACCATCCAAGCGGGGTCCTTGTCCGGATGGAAAAAATTGCATATCGCCGGTCCCTCAAATGCATTCAGCTTGATCCCATCGAGGCTTTCGCGGCTGTCGGACAACTGCGACCCGTAAATGATCCTGATCTCGAAATTGCCGCCGGTTGCGTCCGACACTCTCGTCGCCATCTCTTCCATACCAGCCGAAAATGCCCTTGGGCTTCCCCACACCGCGAGTTTCCAGGACACCTTGGGTCCGTCGATACTTTCGGCTTTCAGCTGTGTCGCAAAGCCGGTGCCCAGCAGGAGCGTCGCCAGGGTGAAAGCGGCTGCGAGTTTCGGAATTTTCATGGAATCCACCTGCGTTGATGATCGAGCCGCGCAAGTGCCTCAGGCGTCGGCTATTGCATCCTGTGAGACTGCCAGAACCACCCAAAATACCAAATTGTCCACACTTTTGCGGAACATCAGTTTTTCGCCATAGATCACGACACCGGTTAGCTATCCGGTTACAAAGGCATTCAGATTGCAGACGCGGAGGAGGTGCCAATTGTCTTGGGTACGGCCACATACAGGGACGAGCCGGAACAACAGAAAGCGTTCAATCTTTGATTGCATTCGGTGCACTTGCCTTGACGATTGGCGTTTGCGTAGGTGACAGCTTGGCCGAACTCCGCACCGAACCGCAAAACCAACGCGAACTGAGGTTCGCCGTAGAGAGGGAGAGTTAGCAATCAGAACATCCTGGAACCGCATTTCGAAGCGAAGTCGGGCAATGGTCTGGCGGAGATCGCCGTCATTGGCATAAAGGATACGAAGGCCTGAACGGAAGCTGTCTGGAGACGATTTGGGAACTGGTGGACATCAGCGGCGGCGGAATGTCGGTGTCTAAGAGCCTGACCTAAAAGTCCGGTCATTGCACATCATATTGTGATTTAGGCTGAAAAGGACCGCCAACGAAAACAATATATGGTATTTCAGGTCAGGCTCTAAATGATCATGCATCGCCATATACAGTACGGGCGAACGCACATTACGCCGGAAAGCGCACGTGCTAACCTGTCAGGATTTACGAACCATGATTCTGCGTCCGAAGAACCAGGCTGGATGCCGAGACAGAACCCTTAGAAATCGTGCGGCCGCGAGACCGATAGAAATGCTAGCTCACCGGCACTGATCTCGTCAATATTGGCAAGATGCCGCTTCAGCGCAATTCGACTTACGTTTAACTTGTCCGCCAATCTACCTATAGCTTGCTTTAGTTCCTCCAAATCCTCTGTCACCGGCAATTTGGCTCTCCGGAGCGGCATCAGCAGCATGGCCGCGAATGCGTTGGCACGCTGCTCGATTGACGGAGATGCCCAAGGCGTGCTGCTGTGTGCCAAATGACCGGGCTCTGCTGCGATCAAAGAGAATGTGACATAATTCATGCGCTAATGTAAATCGCCTGCCTCCCCGTGAAGAATTTCGTACATCATCGAGGTTTATCAGAATCGTGGCTTGCAGGTCGCCGCCAGACAGAGCAACGCCCCGTGGTCCCGTCTCACCCAATTTGACTTCTCTGACCCTAATTCCGAGCAGCTTCAGAATGTGGTCTAGCTTCGTCATCGAGGCTTCCGGTTCCGGTTCAATCTCATCCAAGACGTCCAAGGCCAAGGCGTACCCATTGTGCCAAGGCGACGAAGCAGTCCATGCGGGGACATCCATTGAAATTTCGGACAAGAGATCCGTTTGCCCGCAGTCGCTCCGGGCATTGAAGTACTCACTTAGCAGAACGGCGGCTGCATCGCCCGAAATGTCCGGCGACAGGTCTCCGAACATGGCAACTTCCGGTGCCAGATTCCCCAACCAAACCTCATTTGTGAATGAAAGCGGGCGCTTCAATTTATCATGGGATCCAAGAAACTTCTGCGTTAAAGACTTAGGTTCGGGGCCGGAATCTAGATACCAGGACAGAGCGGAAAGCCCGGCAGGCCTGTGACCTATCTCACCCCAACGCTCTCGCAGTTCATTCACCCACTCTGCTTCGTTGGACTCCTGTTGAAAAAGAAACCATTCCAACGCGGACCGAAAGCACTCAGCAACAGCGTCCACGGAGGCTCTTTCCAAACCGTCCTCAAAGACAAAACTCGCTGCATGTGCTCCCGGTTGAACCCGGTCACCCCAGGAAAACTCCAGATCATCTTCCATGCGTTGCACAAAAACGTCTGGCAGGATGCCTCCTTCGGCGGCAGATCGCAGAGAATGGCGACTGGCCCAACACTGCCAAGGGCCAAATCGTTCAAAATCATCGCCAGCGACCTCGATCATGGCAAGATAAGCCGCTCGCGCCGAACGGGGTCTACTGTCACCCATCCCGCCTCCAGGCGGCAAGCGCTTTTCGTGAAGAAGCGGCATCCAATTCTCGACCATCCACCGGAAGAATGGAGCCAAAAACCATCTCACTTGGTGGAGTTCGGTCAATCCGTCCTCGGTGTTTAGCTGGAGTTCACACAATTTCAGATTGGCGATCCAAAGACGCTATTCACCCCACGACCCGACGCAGTCTTCCGGCTCCGATCCGATCACTGCGCCAGGCGTCAAGCGAAATTCCAAGGCAAAGCTGGCTTTGTTCCCGAAAGTCTCGCATGAGGAGTCATCCGCCAATGTATCGGCCTCCAAATGCATCGCGGACCTTGCGGCGAGTGGCGTAGGTTCGAAGATCTTTGCTTGTTATCAGTCCTTCCGCCCACCAGCGCCTTTTCAATTACAGGTCCATCCTATCCCATGCCTCTGGATACCCGTGCCAGGTCACTCCCTCGTTTGCAGTCTGAGTCTTGCGCGCGACAAACCCGACTCCGTTGCAAGTCGCCTGCAATGTGTTTCCGACTGGTTCCGCAGAATTCAGGAGTTCCTGGGCAATCGATGCGCTCCACTTTGGACATTTAACGCCCGGGTTTTGGGCGGTGACCGGTTCGCAATTCCTTTCGCTTGCGACATAGATTCAACTTTTGCTACACATCGCAATCCACCGTACGGCCTAATGCCCGGACCCATGATTCCGTTCAGCAAACAAAATGCCACGTAGGTCGCTCCTTTGACCTAAGTGCATTCTTCGGGCGCCAACAACGCTGTTCTACTCGCGAGCGTAGATCAAATTTTTCGTTCAGGCAACGACGTCCTGCCTTCCCTGCAAGTTAGGGAACACGGTCGGTCCGTGGTTCTTTTTGGCCCCATGCCACGACTTACGCTCAAAACGCCGGGCCTGAATGGGCGCTCTCACCTCCCACCGCCTGGTTTCCCTCATGCCATAGTCAAACACACCGAAGCAGGAAAACCGCAAGTCTGACTCCCAGCGGTCAACTGGTTTGGATCTGACACCCTACCCGCCACTCGGTCCTGCCCAAGCATCTGAAATTCATATGTTATTTGTATCCCGAAGAGCCTTGCAGGATTTGAATAACGTTCTCAGGGCCAAATGACTCCAATGCGGCCGTCGATGTACGGACGTCGGCTTTTGCCCAACTGGCCCCCACGCTCCCGTAGCTTCCACCTTACACCCGTTCCTTCAGATTGATCCGCCATCATCCGCAGGCAGGCATGCCGCCCGGAATCAATTGCGATGCAGACCGACCCAGACTCGGAAAATCATTTATGCGTCCGATTCTGTCATAGGGGTTCTGTATGCGGGAATCTGAAATCCCGGTTTCGCAGAAAGGATCTGAGACATTGACCCATATGATTTGCGCCGCGCTTCGCTTTCTCGTCTTGGCCGTCGGAGTCACGCTGAACGGCCTTTTTTGCTGGATGATCTACGATCTGTCTCAAGGCAGCCTCATAATCTGGCCTTGGGTTGCCGGAGTTTTCGCGATTTACGCCGCGGTGTTGATGTCGCCCTTCGGTGACAATTGCCTTGATCTATTGATGAGATGCCGCAAGCCGACGCCAGATGAAGCAGAGAAGCTGGAAAAGGCCGAAACGGAGTTACGGAACAGGGCGGAACGGTTCCTGGAGACATTTCCGCCACAGCTGCGGCTACGGGTTATTGACAACCCGTTCCCTAACGCAGTCGCATTCGGGCACCGAACGGTTGCGGTGACAACGGAGACGCTTGTATATGCGAGCGAAGCGGAACTCCGTGGTCTCCTCGCACATGAAGCAGGACACATACTTCGCCGCGATACGCGATTCCGACTGTTCATTAATGCGATGTTCGGCCCAGCGTTGCTCATCGGACAAGGTTCACTGGCGCTTGCGCGAGCCGTAATGAACAAGGCAAAGATATCTTTTTTTGATCCGTTCTTCGGGCTCGTGCATGTGTTCGTCGCCGGATTCGTTATCGTGCTGTTCATATTCCCAATTCTGTCTCTCGTTCTCCATAGGATCTTTCACTTTCTCCTGTCCTTTACCAGCCGCGCCTGTGAATTCGCCGCCGATGCAACCGCAGTGCGGCTCACGCGCGACGACGGGCTGATTTCGGCCCTGTCGGCAATTGAGCAACTGGAGCAGCGGCCAAGCGGAGCATTTCTTGCCGCTTACCGGGCAAGCCACCCTCCGACGAAACTTCGCGTTGAACGGGCACGGAAACTTCTCGAAGAATTGGTCGGTCCTTCAGCAGCCAGCCGAAACACGACGAGGCCCAGCGATTCGACAGAAACTTCATTGGCCGATAGAATCATCATGGACAGAATCATCTTGGTGAAGTTGTGATGGCAGGACGGAAATTCCGGAAATCAGGACTGAATGCTATGAACGCTTCGGTTCCGAAAATGCAGGTGCGTGTTTCCGGCCCTGAATTCCCGAATTCATTTGTTCGGCATCCGTTCCTTGATTGGCTCTCTTCAAACGCCTTGCGCGCGCTTAATGCAGTTTAGCGAGCAGTTCGCCAAAACTGTTCGTTGCGTGCATTCGATGCTGCGAAAGCTCCGGCCGTGGCCCGTCACCTATCGGACATCCAATGGATGTATAAATGCGACACTCTTGGTTCATCGACGCATCCACCTGACGAAGAACCGGATTAACCCGCACACAGATACGACCGTCGCTGTTCACTCGTGGAGTCTCTGGCCGACAGGGAAAACCGGCAACGCCCGACCGTTCCCACGAACGCCACTCAGAAAAAGTCAGGAAAATGCACCTTGGAGTGGGAGTAGGGCATATTCCGCGCTGACGGGTTTCCGCAAGGAACGAATGCTATGCGTGGTTGCGCCGGACCGTAAGCTTCAACGCGGCGGAGCGGAGCGCAGTTCCTTCGGCGACACCTCCGCCTCTCCGACCGTCGCGGAACACTTGAACGGGATCGGGACATGAGCTGATTCGCACCTATGATAAGGCTCCCGGCGCAACAATGCGTCTGGATGCGGGAGTCGCCCTGGCAATGCGATCAGGAACCAACAACACGCCGAACCAAAGGAACGCTCCGTTAGGCTGCCGTCTGTCGCCGCATGTCACCTGGGTCAATTCCCGCCACTTCCACAGGAGCCTTCATTGCATCCCGGCGGAACGGCTCTCCCAGTTCCTGGTTGATCAGCGCTTCGATCAGGGTTGTTTTCCCCGCCATCTGGTCCTTGATCGCCTGCGCCAGTGCATCCGTCAGATCATCCATGGTCCGCGCAACAACTCCCTGAAGTCCGCAGGCCTTGGCGATAGCCGAATAGCTCACCTGTTCGTCAAGCTCAGTTCCCACGAAATTATCGTCGTACCAGAGGGTTGAATTCCGCTTTTCCGCACCCCACTGGTAGTTGCGGAACACGATCTGAGTGATCGCTGGCCATTCCGGCCGCCCAATCGCGGTCAACTCCGTCACCGCAATCCCAAACGCTCCGTCGCCCGCAAAGCCAACGACCGGAACGTCGGGACAGCCGATTTTGGCGCCAACTATGGACGGAAGGCCGTAACCGCATGGCCCGAACAGCCCCGGTGCGAGGTATTTCCTGCCTTCCTCGAAGGTCGGGTAGGCATTCCCGATGGCGCAGTTGTTGCCGATGTCAGACGAGATGATCGCTTCCTTTGGAAGCGCGGCCTGAATCGCGCGCCAGGCCATGCGCGGGCTCATCCAATTCGGCTTTGCGGCGCGCGCACGCTCGTTCCAGGTGGTTCCAGGATCGTCATCTTCATGGTCCATGCTCGAAAGCTGCTGGGCCCAGGCTGACTTGGTCTGCGCGATCATCGCCTTGCGCTCGGTGCGGTTCCTGTCGCCGGCATCGTCCGAAAGCCTTTCCAGGAGACCGGCCGCCACCTTTGCAGCATCACCGACGATACCCACCGATATCGGTTTGGTCAGCCCGATCCTGTCGGGATTGATATCGACCTGGATAATCTTCGCGTCCTTGGGCCAGTAGTCGATTCCATATCCGGGAAGCGTAGAGAACGGGTTGAGCCGCGTTCCCAGCCCCAGAACGACATCAGCTTTTGAAATCAGCTCCATCCCGGCCCTGTTGCCATTGTAGCCCAAGGGTCCGGCGAACAGCGGATGCGACCCCGGAAAGGCATCGTTATGCTGATAACCTACGCAGACCGGCGCATCGAGACGCTCGGCAAGCGCCATCGACGCAGGGATCGCGTTGCCGAGCACTACCCCGGCGCCGTTCAGAATCACCGGAAACTCTGCAGTACTGAGAAGCCGGGCGGCCTCCGTCAACGCCGCATCTCCGCCCGGCGGGCGCTCGAACTCGACGACAGCCGGAAGTTCGATGTCAATCACCTTCGTCCACACATCGCGCGGAATGTTGATCTGCGCGGGCGCACTGGCCCGGCGGGCATTGACGATCACCCTGTTAAGCACCTCCGCCACACGCAGGGGATCACGAACCTCTTCCTGATATGCGACCATATCCTCGAAGGCCGCCATCTGCTCGACTTCCTGAAAGCCGCCCTGTCCAATGGTTCTGTTGGCCGCCTGCGGCGTTACCAGCAGCAACGGCGTGTGGTTCCAGTACGCCGTCTTCACCGCCGTCACGAAGTTCGTGATTCCCGGGCCGTTCTGCGCGATCATCATGCTCATGCGGCCGCTGGCACGGGTATAGCCGTCAGCCATCATTCCGCCAGACCCTTCATGGGCACAGTCCCAGAACGTGATCCCGGCCTTCGGGAACAGATCGGAGATCGGCATGAACGCCGAGCCTATGATGCCAAACGCATGCTCGATGCCATGCCGCTGCAGCACTTTGACAAACGCTTCCTCGGTTGTCATTCTCATCAAACGGTCTCCTTTGGAACGGCGGTGGCGAGAGGGCCCGCGCCAGGTGTGCGTGTGGACTTAACTATGCCGCTCCGGGTTCCGCCAGTAGTGCCAGATGTCCTGCCCCCATGAGTCCAGGAAAATCTGACTGCGTATCATTCATCCATGTAACCTGAAAAGGGTCAGCCGGAGTTGCGGATCGTTCGCCCGATCAGTTCGATGCCTTCCGGAATCCGTGTTTCCGGAATCGAACTGTAGGCAAGACGGTAATGGGAACGGTCCTCGTCCTGGGGCCCGAAAAACACCCGCCCAGGCTCGATCAGGACACCTTTTCCACGCAGGCGGAGCGCCAGTTCGGTCGTATTCATCCCCTGAGGTGCCTTCATCCAGAAGCTCGATCCACCGAATGAGCCATCGGCCGCCATCTCAAGACCATGCTCGCGAATCGCTTCGTCCATCACTTGGCGCCGCCGGGCATAGGCGTCACCAATCCGGCGAAGCTGCGCATGGTAATGGCCAAGGCCAAGAAAATGGGCAACCGTACGCTGGATCTGGCCCGGCGGATGCCGAAGCACAAGAGCCCTGAGCGCCCTGGCCTCACGGATGAAGGGCTCGGATCCCACTAGATAGCCGAGGCGCAGCCCCGGAAAAACCGATTTCGAGAACGAACCGATATAGACCACCGCGCCCGCGTGATCCAGGGATTTCAGCGCAGGAGAGGAAAACCGCATGAACGACATTTCAAACTCGTAGTCGTCCTCGACAACGATGAATCCGTCACGCGCCGCACTGTCCAGCAACTGTCTCCTGCGCGGCACCGGCATGGTTGCGTTGGTTGGACAGTGATGGCTGGTTGTGGTGAACACGACGTCAGTGGAGGAAGGCAGCGCATCCGGCGGAAGGCCGCCTGTGTCAACATCGACAGGCACAACCCGGCATCGTGTCTGCTGGAGAATTTCACGCAGTCCGGGATAGCAGGGATTCTCTATGGCCGCGACCCGCCGCTGGTTCAGCAGCACCTGGGCCGCCAGCCAAAGCGCGTTCTGGGCTCCAAGGGTCAGAAGCACCTCTTCAGGCGCGGCCGCAATTCCGCGCCTTGGAAGGATGTGCCGGGTGATGAATCCGACCAGCTGTTCGTCATCACGCTCATAGTAATCCGCAGTCAGAGCGCTGAACTCCCTCTGCCCAAGCGCCTTGAGCGCACAGAGCCGCCAGTTCTGGTGATCAAAAAGCGACGAGTCCACCTGACCGTAGATGAATGGATATCTATAGTCTTGCCAATCCGGCGGCCGCACAAGACTCTGGTAACCTGAGAACCTCTGCCCGATGGCCCGTCCCCAGTCCACATTGTCGACATCCGTCCGCGGCGGCGGACGAACCGAAGGTGGCAGAGGCACGTTGTTGGACACATAATATCCGGATCTGTCGCGCGCACTCAGAAAATCGTTGGAAACCAGTTCCGTGTAGGCAAGCGTTACCGTGACCCTGCTGACACCGAGTCGGGAGGCAAGCTGGCGGGTAGACGGCATCCGGTCCCCCGGCCTCAGGCGGCCGGCCAAGATTCCTTCTGTGACAAGCTGCTGGATCTGCTGCTGCAGCGTTCCCCTGAATTCGGGGTCAAGAAAGAAACTCTCTGCAGGTATCGACACGTTACCGGCCCCGTACAGGCAATGGCCCGCGCCTGACCCGGGCGACGGCGCAATCCCGGCCCGGGCTACGCAGGACAGATCGCTCGCGGCAACTCAACGCAACTCCTGCCCAGCCACGGCGGGGCAGGGCCCGGCCAGCCTATTGAAAGACCCTGGCAAGTCCGGTGTCGACCGCATCCGTGATCCGGTCGATGTCATCCGAGGTCGCGACGAGAGCCGGCGACAGACACAGCGTGTTGTTGAATCCGGGAACCGAACGGTTCGTCATCCCGACGATCACACCTTCGGCGCCGCATTCGGCCACAACCTTCTGTACCAGCATCTCTTCAACCGGCTCGCGCGTATCACGGTTTGCGACCAGTTCAACTCCGCAGAACAGGCCTTTTCCACGCACATCGCCGATCACGGCGTGTTTTTCTGACAGGGCGTGGAGACCGCCCATCAGCCGTTCGCCCATGGCGAGCGTATTGTCCAGCAGTCCCTCATCCTCGATTATCCGCAAGTTTTCCAGCGCTGCCGCCGGGCCTGCCGTGCAGCCGCCGAAGGTCGAGACGTCCCGGAAGTAGTTCAGCGGATCCTCGGCGTCGTCCTTGAACAGTTCAAAAACGGATTCGGTGGTCACGAGGCAGGCGATGGCCGCATAGCCACTTGCCACGCCCTTTGCCATGGTAACCATGTCAGGCTCGACTCCATAGTTCTGGTAGCCGAACCATGTTCCCGTGCGGCCTATGCCGCAGACAACCTCGTCTATATGCAGCAGGATGTCATGTTTGCGGCAGATCTCCTGAACCCTGTCCCAGTATCCCTCGGGCGGAGTGATAACGCCGCCTCCCGCCGTGACCGGCTCCAGGCACAGGGCGCCAACTGTGTCGGGGCCTTCGCGCAATACGACTTCCTCGATCAGTCCCGCAGCGAATTCGCCATAGGATTCGGATGCAGGATCCCAGCCATCCTGAGCACGGTATTCCAGACAGTGCGGCACCCTTACGAATCCGGGAGCAAACGGGCCATACTGCGCGTTCCGCTCATCCTGGCCACCTGCGCTAAGGGCAGCAATGGTGGTCCCGTGATAGTCACGGTCACGGTACAGGATCTTGTGCTTGCGGCCGCCGTAACGCTTGTGAGCGATCTGGCGCACCATCTTGAACGCCTTTTCATTCGCCTCGGATCCCGAGTTCGTGTAGTAGACCCGGCTCAGCCCCGGCATCTTGGCAACCAGCTTCTCGGCGAACAGTGCGCCCGGCACCGTACCGGCCACACCCGCGAAGTAATTGAGCTTGACCAGCTGGTCGTAAACGGCCCGGGCGATGGACTCGCGGCCATATCCGACGTTCACTGTCCAAACGCCCCCCGACAGCGCATCTAGATGCTCCTTCCCCTGCGCATCCCACAAGCGCAGCCCCTTTCCTTCAACGATGACGCGAGGATCAACGGTCTCGAACGGTTTGTGCTGGATCAGGTGGTGCCAGACATGTGCACGGTCTGCCTCAATCACATGGGAAAGGTCATTCTTCGTAAGCTGAAGGTTCATTGGTCCATACTCCGTCCGTCGGCCTGCTGGAGACTCCAAGTCTGTATAGACACCACAGAAAACGCAAGCCGAATAGGGCCAAAAATTTCCGGGCGATAAGTCCAGTTCAATAATTGGTTACCTGACTGCCGATCGGGCACATTATGACAGAATATGCGAGGCAAGCCGTTGCGCGGACCAATGCCGGAATTAACCTGTTGTGTACAGGTGGCATACTGGCCAGTATTGGGACACTCCGGTTGCTGCCGGCGATATGACCACCACATGGAGGACTACATGAGACTCACCACCAAACTGAATTCTCTTGCCGCAGGCGCAGCAATGCTGGCTGGCGGCCAGGCCATGGCCGCAGACGAGATCACAGTAGCCTACTTTCTGGAATGGCCGATGCCGTTTCAGTTCGCGAAGGTGAACGGCACCTATGAAGAGGAAATGGGCGTCGCGATCAACTGGGTCAGCTTTGACACCGGAACCGCGATGAGCGCGGCCATGGCTTCCGGCGACGTGCAGATATCCGTCAGCCAGGGCGTGCCGCCATTCGTTGTCGCCACCTCCGCCGGCCAGGATATCCAGATCGTTGATGTGGCGGTTACCTATTCCGAAAATGACAACTGCGTCATTCATGCCGACCTTGAGATCGACAAGGAGTCCGTCAGCGAACTTGAAGGCAAGAAAGTTGCCGTTCCCCTTGGCACAGCCGCCCATTACGGCTTCCTCAAGCAGATGGATCATTTCGGCGTGGACATCACCACGATGGAAATCGTCGACATGGCTCCTGCTGAAGGCCAGGTCGCGCTCGCTCAGGCAGACGTCGACATGGCGTGCGGCTGGGGAGGCGCCCTGCGCCGCATGATGGAAAGCGGCAACATTCTGCTGACCGGCGCCGAGAAAGAGGAACTTGGAATCCTTGTCTTCGACGTGACGTCCGCTCCGGCGAATTTCGTCGCTGAAGAAGGCGAGCTTCTTGCCAAATTCCTCAAGGTCACCGCTGATGCAAACGCAACCTGGAACGCCGGCGGCGACGCTGCGATGGCAATGATCGATGACATCGCCAAGGACTCCGGGATGTCATCTGAAGATGCCGCTGCGACACTGGCGACATTCGGGTTCCCTTCCATCGATGAGCAGCTGACCGAGAAATGGCTCGGCGGAGGCGCGCAGTCCTTCATGAAGGGCGTGGCCGACGTCTTCGTTGCAGCAGGCAACATCGACGGTGCGCTTGAGAGCTATGAAGCGGCTGTCGACACTGGTCCGCTTCAGGCGGCGGGTGAAATGTAACCCAATCAACTCCTGACCGGGCGCGGCCATCGCGCCGGGTTCCCTTTGGGACTAAGACGGAGGTACTCCAATGACCGGTCTGGTTCTTGACAGTGTTTCAATGCGTTTCGACCTGCCCAACGGCTCCTTCGTTCAGGCGCTGGAGGATGTATCGCTCGATATCAAGACGGGCGAACTGATGAGTGTTCTCGGCCCCTCTGGCTGCGGCAAGACTACCCTTCTCAACATCATCGCCGGCTTTCTGGCCCCTACCGAAGGCACGGTCATTCTGAATGACCATGTTGTATCCGGTCCTGCCCAGGAGCGCGGGATGGTGTTCCAGAAAGGCGCCCTTTTCGAGTGGATGAGCGTACGTGAGAACGTGTCTTTCGGCCCCAAGATGAACCGGGTTCAGAAATCGGAATATGGCCCAAAGGTCGACCACCTTCTTGAGGTCGTCGGGCTTCAGGATTTCACCGACAAGGCGATCTATGAGCTTTCCGGCGGCATGCAGCAGCGGGTGGCGCTCGCAAGATGTCTCGCGAACGAGCCTGATGTCATTCTGATGGACGAACCGCTTGGTGCGCTTGATGCGCTGACACGCGAAAAAATGCAGGGACTGGTTCTCAAGCTCTGGAAAGAGACCGGAAAGACCATCATTCTCATCACGCATTCAGTCGAGGAGGCCCTTTTGCTTGGCGAGCGCCTCATTGTCATGGCCCCAAGGCCGGGCCGCATCCACAAAGAGTACCGCCTTCCCTTCGCGGACATGGGCGTCGGCGCGGATCTGCGCGAAATCAAGCATCATGCTGACTACGGCGTCACCCGCGAGGAAATACTTAACATGATCTGGGACATGGAAGAGGAGATCATGGGCAGAACGGAGGCCGCGGCATGACCATTCTTCTAATCTACATCGCGATCTTCGTCGGCGCCTTTGCCGTGGTTAAGTTCATTACGTCGCGGCTTCAGGAGCGCCATGACTTCGTTTCCCTGAAAACCGTCACATTCGGGGACGAGAGCGCGGTACGGGCCAACCGGACGGCGTCAATCATATCGGTTGTTGCGATATTCCTCATCTGGGGCGCCTTCACCGGTTCGGTGCTTACGCCGATTCATGCGCCGGGTCCGTACGTTGGCGACGGTCAGTTCGACTACGTAGTCGAAGGACCGGACGGAAGCCGCGACACTGCCACGGTGTTCTGGCAGGTCGAGGAAAAGAGAGGCGCGAAGGATCAGCTGGAAGTCGACGCCGGTGACGGCTTTGCGCAGAATGACGCGCTCAACATCATCAAGTACAGATCCGGCCAGCTTAGGTGGGACGGCAATGACTCGGTCAAGCGCAAGGATGGCGCCCGGGTTGTGGAGGTGAACGGCCAATCCACTGACTTCGACCACAATCTTCGCGACGACAACGGCAACCTTCTCCAGGACCGTCCCGTATTCACGATCGACAACGGGAATGTCAGCATGACCGACAAGGGCGCGCTTCTGATCACGCCTTACTCAGGCTGGCAGATGGAGCCTATCTGGCTGCCAGCGCCGGAAGCGGTCTGGGGTCGGATTGTCGAGATCTCGGGAGAAGGTTACCAGAACAATACCCTGCTTCAGCATCTGGGCTGGTCGTTGATCCGGGTGATCGCGGGTTTTGCCTTCGGTGCGCTTGTTGGCATACCGCTCGGCTACGCGATGGGACTTTCCGACTGGTTCCGCGGATGGTTCGACCCGATCGTTGAGTTCATGCGTCCGGTTCCGCCGCTTGCGCTGATTCCGCTTGTGATCATCTGGGCTGGCATCGGTGAATTGGGGAAGATCATCCTGCTGTTCCTTGCTGCGCTCTGGATCATGACGATCGCCGCCCGAGCGGGCGTGTCGGGGGTAAACATCACGAAGGTGCATGCGGCTTACTCCCTCGGAGCGTCGCGCTGGCAGATCATGCGGTACGTCATCGTCCCGAACTCGCTTCCGGAGATATTCACGGGTGCCCGGGTCGCTATGGGCGTGTGCTGGGGAACTGTTGTGGCAGCGGAACTTGTCGCCGCCGAAAAGGGCGCGGGCATGATGATCATGGTCGCCTCGAAATTCCAGCTCACTGACATTGTCATCATGGGTATCATTCTGATCGGCATCATCGGTTACGGAATAGACATCCTGATGCGCATGGCTGAGAATGCATTGGTACCCTGGAAGGGGCGGTCGTAGGAGTAAAACCCACGTCAGAATCCTTGCAGGGAATCCGTCAAGGGAAATCCCAAGGGCAGAGTTCGGAATTCAATGCCCTTGGGATCGCCGTAGCGCAACCTGCCGTTGCGCTTCTGCAACTGGAGCAGCGTCTTCAAGCGCTTCCGCCTTGAGCGCCGTAACATGCGAGCTTGGCGGAAGCCCGCAGTCCCTTCTCGGAAAACCCATGGCATTTTCACGAAATACCGGCTGGAGGCAGCAGGCTGAACCGGGAAAACAGCCGGATCCGGAAACTGCTGTCACGAAATGGAAACCTGAAAAGAGCATACAAAGATCAAAGAACGAACAAACCGCGCCATGCCAGGATCACACCCGAGAACCCGCAGGCAGGGATCGGACGTTCCCGGGGTGGGCTGTCCGGCAAGATCGTGACCGTTGTGGACACGCTCGGATTCCTTGTGCGGTTCATGATTCTTCCCGGCCGGAGGCTGCTTCAGCAGGAAAGAACCAAGCAAGAGCTTTTTCGCTTTTCCTAAAGGCAATTTTGTGACAGAATGTCGGAAGTCAGAAATTAACAGCCGACGTTCTGTCACATGGCCGCTACAACCGAGACATCGCAGAGAGATCGGGCCGTCGAGCTTCTCAAGGAGCGGGGCACCATGCGCCGCATCGAGCTGAGCGATGCCGGAGTCCACCCGGAAACACTTTCGCGGCTCGTGGAAGAGGGCGTGCTGACTCGGGTTTCCCGCGGCCTCTATCAGCTCACCGACGCTGACGTGACGGCGTCGCATGATCTGGCCAACGTCGCTAAGCGCATACCGAAAGGGGTCATCTGCCTGATCTCCGCCCTCCAGTTCCACGAGCTCACGCTCCAGACGCCGAGCCGGGTCTGGGTCGCCATAGACCCAAAGGCGCGGAAACCCAGGATCGAATATCCTCCGACCCGCATCGCGCGGTTCGGGGGACAGGCGCTTTCGCTCGGCGTGGAGATCCACAACATCGACGGCGTGCCGGTTCCGATCTACAACCCGGCCAAAACGGTCGTGGACTGTTTCCGGTTCAGGAAGCTTGTCGGTTTCAACGTTGCGCTAGAGGGTCTCCACAACGTCGTGAAGCCGGGCAAAGCCAAACCGGCGGAGATCGTAAGATTTGCTCGCGCCACCCGTATCTGGTCCGTCCTGCGGCCTTATCTCGAAACGGTGGTCGCCGATGGCGCGTAAGGCAAAGAATATCGCCGCGTCGGTGCGCGCGCGACTTCAAAACGTCGCCAGGGAAAACCAGGCGAGTTTCCAGCGGATGCTTACGCGCTACGCGCTGGAAAGGCTTCTCTTCCGCCTGAGCGTCTCTCCTCACAAAGACCGCTTCATTCTGAAAGGCGCCATGCTATATGCCGCCTGCTTGAAGATCCGTTCCGCATGACGCGCGACGTTGACCTTCTTTCCTTCGGCGACAGCGAAGCCGAGCGCCTTGCTGGAATCTTCCGGGACATTTGCGTTCAGACGGTTGAGGATGACGGGTTGAGCTTCGATGCCGAGCAAATCGTCGCAGAACAGATTCGAGATGATCAACTTTATGGGGGCATCCGCTTGCGCACATCGGCGCGCCTCGGGACTGCCGTCATCCCGATCCAGATTGATGTCGGATTTGGCGATGTCGTGACCCCAGGTCCGTCTGAGATCGAATACCCGGTTCTTCTTGATCAACCAGCACCGGTCCTAAACGCCTATACGCGTGAATCCGTGGCCGCCGAAAAGTTCGAGGCCATGGTTGCTCTCGATCTCGCGAACAGCCGGATGAAAGAATTCTACGACCTGCTTGCGATGTCACGTCTGTTTGCCTTCGAAGGCGCAGTCCTCGCCGCGGCAGTCCGCGCCACATTTGAGAGGCGCAGGACGCGAGTTCCCCCCGAGCGGCCGCCGCCCCTGACCACTGCCTTCTCGGACGATCCGCAGAAGGCGCAGCAATGGCGATCCTTCCTCGCACGCGAGCCGCTGCTGATCGACGAACCGGATTTGCCGACGGTCATTCGCGCGATCAGTGATTTCATCATGCCGGCAGCTCATGGGGCCATCGACGACGAACATATGCCTGGCCGCTGGCCTCCGAATAGCGGCTGGAGATCCACCGTGTGACAGCAGTCAGCCGCAACGCCATCTTCATCAACCACGTCGATCCGGAGGACAGTAAGCTCACCATCTGGCGCGGGAGCGGACGGGGCGCTCCGCGCAGCCAGCGGCGGACGGACGGCGGAAACTTCGGTGATTCCACAGCCGTCAGCGGCGGCGTTTCCGAACTCTGGCTCGACTACGGGCCAGGCTATCGGATATTTTGCCGGCACCGACGTCTGCATCGCGTTGTTCTGCTTTGTGGCGGAGACAGGTCGTCACAAAGCCGGGACACAAAGCAGGCCAGAACGCTCGCTGGAAGGGGGAGTGATTGAGGTATGCAGGACGTGACGTTTGCCCGCTATGACACTGCGGACTATCTGAAAAGCGAGGAAGACATCGCAGCCTATCTTGAAGCTGTGATGGAGGAGGGCTGCGACGATCCGGCCTATGTTGCCCGTGCCCTTGGAACCGTTGCACGGGCACGAAACATGACGACATTCGCAAGGGAAGTTGGAATGAGGCGCGTTGGCTTGCAAAAGGCGCTGTCGGGCGAGGAAAATCCCACTCTTGCCACTGTCCTGAAGGTCACCAGAGCACTCGGTCTCAGGGTTTCGTTTCAGCCGCAGGAATCCAAAGAGTCCGCGAGTGAATGAGCCATGGTCACCTCGTAACCGCAAAGG
Organism: Rhodobacter sp.; assembly: GCA_022824145.1. GTDB lineage: Bacteria > Pseudomonadota > Alphaproteobacteria > Rhodobacterales > Rhodobacteraceae > JAPOUP01. The sequence continues at coordinate 59,141 of JAJEAY010000192.1, forward strand.
GTTCCGTGGAAAATGTACGCTCCATCACAATCTTGCGGAACAACCGTTGCGACAGATACGCCGCCGGGCTTCCGCGAGAAATTTCCCGCGCTGAACCTTTTTGAACAAAGCGGGAGATATTCGGGCAAATTTCCCTGGTTTGCCCATGCGGCATGCTCTGGAGTGCCTGAACGATTTCCGACCTTGGCAGGCTCTCGCCAGTGATCATAACCTCCAATTTACTAATTCCCTTTCGGCATTGCCCGCAAAACAGGACTCGTTGTCTCAACCGCGCTAACCCGTTTCCGATGCAATTCGACCGACCAATTGCCCTTTGAATCGGAGCAGAATTCCCCGATTGTCGGCATTTCGACAGATGCCAGACGGCCTTCAAAGTTAGCAGAGGGACGCTGTTACCCGGCGCAAAGAATAAGACGATCATTCGTCGTTGCATAGCGGCAAACCACTCGCGAACGGTAGAATATAGTTTGGAATAGACGTACGTCAAAATGCACGTATTTTTCTGTTGGGAGTCCACCGTGCAAATCGGTCCGTGCGGGCGTCTGGAGGTCACGAAATCCATGTGCGGAGTCGATAAATTCATAAGGCATTGGTATGTTCTCCTCATGCGGGGTTATGTCATCTAAGCGGAGCAGCCCACTCGGCAAATTCGTGTCTTGGTAGGCAAATCAAAGACTGGCAAAAGATCAAAACAGCAAAAATGTTACGAAAATCCGAAATTTTCCAAAAACTGTAACATTTTCTGTTGCCCTCCCTGCTTAGAGTCTCTATGTTTCTGAGACCTAGGTAACGGCAGGCACTCAAATGTATGCCCAGATGGTCAAATCAACCGGAAACGCGGTTAAATCCCGCGAGGACATGACGCCTGAAGAGCGCCGCTTCCAGGACCGCATAGACGCCGGTGAGAAGATAGAGCCCAGGGACTGGATGCCGGACGGATACCGCCAGACCCTCATCCGCCAGATCGGCCAGCACGCACATAGCGAAATCGTGGGCCAGCTGCCGGAAGCCAACTGGATCACCCGGGCGCCGACCCTCGAACGCAAGGCCATCCTGCTGGCGAAGGTTCAGGACGAAGCCGGCCATGGCCTCTATCTCTACTGCGCCGCCGAAACCCTCGGCGTCAGCCGCGACCAGCTCTTGGACTGGCTGCACCAAGGCCGAATGAAATACAGTTCGATTTTCAACTACCCCACACTGACCTGGGCCGATATCGGCGCCATCGGCTGGCTCGTGGACGGCGCCGCGATCATGAATCAGGTGCCGCTGCAGCGCAGTTCCTATGGCCCCTACAGCAGAGCCATGATCCGCATCTGCAAGGAAGAGAGCTTCCACCAGCGGCAGGGCTATTCCATCATGATGAAAATGGCGAACGGATCAGAAGCTCAGCGCCGCATGGCGCAGGATGCGCTGAACCGTTTCTGGTATCCGTCGCTGATGATGTTCGGACCCAGTGACCGGAACAGCGTGCATTCGGCACAGTCCATGGCGTGGAAGATCAAGATCAGTTCCAACGACGAGCTGCGCCAGAAATTTGTCGACCAGACCGCGCCGCAAGCGGAATTTCTTGGCCTCAGAATTCCAGACGATGCGCTGCGCCTGAACGAAAGCACCGGCCACTACGAATTCTCGGAACCTGACTGGAACGAATTCCACGAGGTTCTGCGCGGCAATGGACCCTGCAACCACGAGCGCCTTGGAACCCGGGTGAGGGATTGGGAAGACAATGCCTGGGTCCGGGAAGGTCTGATGGCTAATGCCGCCAAACGGGCCATGCGAACCGCAGCGGAGTAAGGAAACGACATGGCAGCCGAACTCCCCCTCTGGGAAGTGTTCATTCGCGGCCAGCATGGCCTGAACCACCGCCATGTAGGCTCGCTCCATGCAGCGGACGCGGGGACAGCCCTGCATCATGCGCGTGATGTCTATACCCGACGTAACGAAGGCGTCTCCATCTGGGTGGTGAAGTCTTCGGACATCACAGCCAGTGCACCGTCAGACAAGGGTCCGTTTTTCGAGCCATCGAACGATAAAGTCTACCGTCACCCGACATTCTTCGACATTCCGGACGAAGTGGGAGCGATGTAGATGGGCCGCGAGGAACCGCTGTTCCAGTTCCTGCTTCAGCTTGGCGACACCACTTTGATCCTGGGCCATCGCGTCAGCGAATGGTGCGGCCATGGACCGGTACTGGAAGAGGATATCGCGCTGGCGAACACCGCGCTCGACCTTATCGGCCAGACACGGCTCTGGCTTGACCTCGCCGGAGAAGTCGAAGGCAAGGGACGAGACGCAGATGCGCTGGCCTATCTGCGCGATGCGTTCGAGTTCCGCAACCTGCTGATCGCCGAACGCCCGAACGGCAATTTCGGCCAGACGATAATGCGGCAGTTCCTCTATGATGCATGGTCAGTGCTGATGCTGGAAGGGCTTCAGGCGTCCACCGACTCCCGAGTCTCGGACATCGCGGGAAAAGCTGGAAAGGAAGTCGCCTACCACCTTGAGCGTTCCGCTGATCTCTGCGTACGCCTGGCCGACGGCACCGAAGAAAGCCACGCGCGTATGCAGACCGCATTGAATCTCCTATGGCCTTATACCGGCGAGATGTTCACTTCGAACGGCTCCGAAGAAGAGCTGGCCCGGAACGGCACTGCGCCGGATCCGGCCGAACTGCGCGATGGCTGGCTCGAGAGCGCCAGCCGACTTGAAACTGAGGGTGGCCTGACCTTGCCCGACAGCGGCTTTGCGCATCTGGGCGGAAAATCAGGTCGCCATAGCGAGCATCTCGGTTATATCCTCGCCGAAATGCAGTGGCTTCAGCGCGCCTATCCAGGAGCCGAGTGGTGAATCCGCCGGATCCTTCGGTAAGCGAGATCTGGGACTTGCTTGACCAAGTGCCGGATCCGGAAATCCCCGTGATCAGCGTGGTTGATCTAGGCATCGTCCGCGCGATCCGCTGGCGCGACGGTGCATGCGAGGTTACGGTCACTCCGACATATTCCGGGTGCCCGGCAACATCGGTTATCGAAACGGAAATCGAACGGACCCTGCGCAATCGTGGAATTGGCAAGGTATATCTCAAACGGCAGATCTCCCCGCCATGGACCACCGAATGGCTGTCGGAAAAAGGCCGCAGAAACCTGGAACGCTACGGCATCGCGCCGCCGCAGAACGCAGGCGGGCCGAAACAATGCCCTCACTGCGGTGCGGTCAAGCTGGAACTGGTAAGCCAGTTCGGCTCCACACCCTGCAAAGCGCAGTGGCGCTGCAGGGACTGTCTCGAACCGTTCGACTATTTCAAGTGCATCTAGCCAATGTCCCGCTTCCACCCCTTGACCGTGACTGAGGTCCGGAAAACCATACGCGATGCGGTGGTCGTTACGCTGGAACCGGACGACCCAGAGGTATTCTCGTTCACCCAAGGTCAGTATCTGACCTTCCGCCGCGACTTCGACGGCACCGAACTGCGCCGCAACTATTCGATCTGCACCGGCATCGATGACGGAAGGATCCAGATCGGAATCAAGCGGGTCGAAGGGGGAGCGTTCTCAACCTGGGCCAACGCCGAACTCAAACCCGGCGACCGGCTTGAAGCCATGCCTCCTGCAGGGCGTTTCTTCGTTCCGATCAAGCCCGAGGCGGACAGGCACTATCTCGGTATCGCAGGCGGATCCGGAATTACTCCGGTTCTGTCGATCCTGCGCACCGTTCTGGTCCGCGAGCCGAAATCCGCGTTCACGCTGGTTTATGCCAACAGGGCGGTTGGAACGATCATGTTCCGCGAAGAACTGGAAGACCTGAAGAACCGCTATCTCGGGAGGCTTAACGTAATCCATATCCTCGAGTCCGACAGCCAGGACATCGACCTGTTCACCGGTCGGATGGACGCGGAAAAATGCGATCTTCTGTTCAGGCACTGGATCAAGATCGAGAGCGTGGACGCCGCCTTCATCTGCGGTCCTGGACCGATGATGAACACGGTCACGGCGGCGCTGAATGCCCTTGGACTGGAAAAAGACAGAATCAAGTTCGAGATATTCAGGTCAGGGCAGCCGGGCCGTCTTCCAAAAGCGGTGATGGCCGTCGATACAGAGAACGGTTCCAAAGGCTGTGAAGCCACTGTCACGCTTGACGGCCGAACCAGAACGTTTCGGATCCCGCGCGACGGAACGAGGCTGCTCGACGCCTTCAACGACCATTCAATGGATGCGCCATATGCCTGCAGGGCGGGCGTCTGCTCCACATGCCGTGCTAAAGTCCTGAAAGGTGAAGTGGAAATGATGGCCAATCATGCGCTGGAAGACTACGAAGTCCGCGCAGGATACGTGCTGACCTGCCAAGGCGTGCCGCTGGGCGACAGAGTCGTTGTGGACTACGACCAGTGACCGCCAACCGGCAGTCGACATTGATTCAGCGCTCGCAATGTGTCCCGATCAAGAACGCCAGCACTACCCCTTGGTCCGGCTGTCAACAACCCGCACCGCTTTTCCTTCCGACCGCGGAACCGAGCCCGGGTCGCCAACCTCAATCTCGACCGTTACGCCAACCACGCCCTTAATCCGCTCCGCCAGAGCACGCTTGGCTTCCGCCCTGCCGCCCGAATCCCCGATTTCCGCCTCCACATGCACCTTCAGTGCATCCATGTGGCCTTTGGTGTAGAGATTCAGCTGGAAATGCGCCGCAAGGCCGTCGGTCGCCAGAACCTGTTCCTCGATCTGGGTCGGGAACACGTTGACTCCACGCAGGATGATCATGTCATCCGACCGGCCGGTGATCTTCTCCATTCGCCGCATTGACCGCGCCGTTCCGGGCAGCAGCCTTGACATGTCCCTCGTGCGGTACCGGACCAAGGGCATTCCTTCTTTGGTCAGCGTTGTGAACACAAGCTCACCCATCTCTCCATCCGGAACCGGTACTCCCGTTTTCGGGTCAACGATTTCAGGATAGAAATGATCCTCCCAAACGTGCAGGCCGTCCTTGGTCTCGACACATTCATTCGAGACTCCAGGCCCCATGACCTCCGACAGCCCGTAGATATCCACTGCATGCATGTCGAACGCCCGCTCGACTTCCTCTCGCATGGCGTTGGTCCAGGGTTCAGCTCCGAATATTCCCACCTCCAGCGAACTCTCCCGAGGGTCGATTCCCTGCCTGTGGAACTGTTCGAGAATGTTGAGCATATAGCTCGGGGTAACCATGATTGTCGTCGGCCTGAAGTCCGAGATCAGCATTACCTGCCGTGGGGTCATGCCGCCGGAAACCGGAACAACTGTGCAGCCCATTTTCTCGGCGCCGTAATGCGCACCGAGGCCACCGGTGAACAGCCCGTAGCCATAGGCGACATGCACGACATCTCCCGGACGCGTTCCGCTTGCGCGCATGGACCGCGCCACAAGCAATGCCCAGTTGTCGATATCCTGCTGGGTGTACCCAACTACAGTCGGCTTGCCAGTGGTGCCGGACGAGGCGTGGACCCGAGCGATTCTCTCCCTCGGAACGGCAAAGAGCCCGAATGGATAGCTGTCGCGCAGATCGGCTTTGACCGTAAACGGAAATTTCGCCAGGTCCGAAAGCGACTTCAGGTCGTCGGGATGCACCCCGTGCGCCTCGAACCTTTTTCGATACATGGGAACATTGTCATATGCATGGCGAAGCGACCATTTGAGCCGCTCCAGCTGAAGCGCCTCGATCTCGTCACGGCTTGCGATTTCGATCGGATCCAGTGTCGACCGATCCGGCGTAAGGTCTTTCATGTCAGATTTCCCTGTTCGAAATGCGTTCCCCGAATCGTCCGGGAGCAGCCTCGCATTTCCGCGATTACCTCACCGTCTCCCCGAGTCACCTGAACGTCGTAGATGCCGTTGCGCCCCTTCACGCTGACTTCGTGCGCGGTTGCGGTCAGTATATCGCCCAGCCTCCCCGGCGCGATGAAACTGATCATGTTGTGCTGGGCAACCGCAACCTGGTTGTAGGTGTTGCAGGCAAAGGCGAAAGCGCTGTCAGCCAGCGAGAAAATCACCCCGCCGTGGCACATGTCATGCCCGTTCGTATGCTGTTGTTCGACTGTCATTGTCAGCACTGCCCGACCCGGCGCGATCTCATCCAGTGACATGCCAAACCACTTGCTGGCGTCATCGCTGGACCACATTGCCTGAGCGCTGCGCTCCGCGCATTCCTGCGCCGATAGTTCCATATCGTGCCGCCTCCATAAAACGCGTCTTCCTGCTGGCCAATCCGTTACCGAATTGCTTCCTTGCCCTCGCTTCGGTTACATAAGTCGGCGCTCACGGTCCAGCGGAATGAACAAGGGAGACGACTATGGATGTGATCGAAGTGGAGAGCTTTGCCACCGGTCAATGGATCGCTCCTGGTGCGGATGCCCAACTGGTAGCAAGTGCGGTTACTGGCGATACAGTCGCACGGGTCGGAGGCTCCCGTCTGGATTTCGGCGCCATGCTGGACTACGCGAAATGTGTCGGCGGTCCCCACCTGCGCTCCATGACCTTTCATGACAGGGCACGCATGCTGAAGGCGCTGGCACTATACCTCAGCGACCACAAGCAGCCTCTCTACGATCTTTCGTTCTCGACCGGGGCAACACAGAAGGATCACCTGATCGACGTTGACGGCGGCATAGGTGCGACTTTCGTGTTCGCATCAAAGGGGCGAAGAGAGATGCCCGACGCCCTTGTCCACCTTGACGGGCCGGTCGAGCAGCTTAGCCGCAACGGGACTTTCCTCGGACGGCACATCGCCGTCCCGAAGCGCGGGGTCGCCATACACATAAACGCATTCAATTTCCCTGTTTGGGGGATGCTGGAAAAGCTTGCCCCCACACTGCTTGCCGGAATGCCAGCCATCATCAAGCCCGCGACCAGCAGCGCGTATGTTGCCGAGCTTGCATTCAGGAAGATGCTTGACAGTGGACTGCTTCCGGACGGCGCCATTCAGTTAGTCTCGGGCAGTACCGGCAATCTTCTGGACTGCCTGGACGGACAGGACATTGTCAGCTTCACCGGATCCGCCAGCACCGCAGTGAAACTAAAGGCGACGCATTCGATTCTTGAAGGATCCGTTCCATTCATCGCCGAACAGGACAGTCTCAACGCCGCGGTTCTTGGCGCTGATGCCAATCCCGGAGAACCGGAGTTCGATCTTTTCATCAAGGAGGCCACACGTGAGATAACCGTAAAGGCTGGCCAGAAATGTACTGCGATGCGGCGGCTGATCGTGCCTGAAGCTCAGGTGCAGGCGGTGATAGAATCGCTTTCAAAGCGGCTGGAGTCGATCCGCATCGGCGATCCGCGGGACGAACGGACTCAGATGGGTGCCCTTATTTCAAGAAACCAGCTTGGTGACGTGCTGGAAAAAGCGGATCTGATCGCGGCTGAAGCCGAACGGGTCTGCGGTGATCCGATGGAACTCTCCGTCCAGGGCGCTGACGCGTCGAAAGGCGCGTTTCTGCCGCCAATGCTGTTTCACTGCGCGGATCCTGACACAGCCTCGACTCTACACGCGACAGAGGCGTTCGGTCCTGTTTCCACCGTCATGGGCTACCGGGATGCGGCGCATGCCGCCGCTCTTGCAAATCGCGGGGACGGATCACTGGTCGCGTCGGTATTCACCCGCTGTGGCGACATTGCCCGGGAACTCGCGCTGGAGACCGCCGCGCATCATGGCCGGCTCTACTTCAACAACCGCGATTCCGCTGCCGAGGCTACAGGCCATGGCTCCCCTCTTCCGCATATGGTTCACGGCGGGCCGGGACGCGCTGGCGGCGGCGAAGAGCAGGGCGGTGTCCGTGGCGTAATGCATTACATGCAGCGTACGGCGATTCAGGGATCGCCCGACATTCTAACCGCCGTGGGAGGGCCATGGGTTCCGGGAAGCGTGGAGACCAACGCCGCCGAGCATCCGTTCCGCCGACGGTTCGGCGACCTGAAGATCGGCGAGACAATCCACACCGCCAAACGTGAAATCACCAGCGAGGACATCTCTCACTTCGCGGAGTTCACAGGTGACAGGTTCTACGCCCATCTTGATGAAGAGGCGGCAGCGGCCAACCCGTTTTTTCCGGGGCGAGTGGCGCATGGCTACCTGCTCCTCAGCTTTGCAGCCGGACTGTTCGTTGAGCCGTCACCTGGGCCGGTGCTGGCCAATACCGGTCTGGATTCACTTCGCTTCATGCAGCCGGTCGTTCCGGGGGACCAAATCGGCGTTCGTCTGACCGTCAAACAGAAAACCAAACGTAATGAAGACTACGGCGAGGTCCGCTGGCACGTCACGCTGACCAACCAGAAGGAAGAAGTCTGCGCCGAATACGAGCTGTTGACCATGGTCGCCTATTGAGTGGCGTCAAAGTCGAATCCGGCTGCAGATCTGGAAAAGATCGACTCGCCTGCGGCGCGGTTGGTTCCGGACAATGCGCCAGCGAAGGGCCAATGAACGGGCTGTTCCGCAGGTCTTAGGACCCCCCACTCTCGGTCCGTAGCGAAATCCACTTCGAATGAATGAAAGGTGCCATGGCAAAGGGTAAAGCAGCTCCTCCGAATGAGTTGATCAGCAGGCTAGGCGAGCTTGGCAATCCTCCGGTCTGGTCGTTGGTGATCACGGTGTTTGGGGATTCGGTGATGCCACGTGGCGGCGTCGTATCCGCAGGCGCATTGTCTTCCATCTTTCAACGACTTTCAATCAGAGCCGAGGCGCTGCGGGTAGCGCTTCATCGCCTCGCGAAGGACGGCTGGATTGTCCGGGAGAGGTCCGGACGGAACAGCCATTACGCTCTCTCGGAAAACGGCCGCACGAAGTTTCTTCCGGCTTCACGCCGCATTTACGCAAGAGCTCCATCCCTTAGCGGACCTTGGCGGCTTGTGGCGTTAAGGAAACCTCTGCGCCCGGAAACGGCGATGTTCGAGGCGGGGTTTCTGCAGCTTTCCCCAACGCTGTTTCTCGGGCCGCAACAGGCTGGTGATCCACCTGCCGAGGCGGATGCTGCCGAGGGAGACCTCCGGCTCCTTCCGGATTGGGCACGCGAGGTTCTTGCACCGGAATCTCTTCGGCTCGACTACTGCCGACTGCATTCGACACTATCAGAACACATGGACGCGCTTCGGGCGGCAGGTGCGGGTGAACCGCTTGATGCTGTCGCCCTGCGCACATTGTTGATCCACCAATGGCGGCGTCTGCTGCTTCGCCATGCAGACGTTCCCGCCGAAATCATGCCAGATGGCTGGCGGGGTGAAGACTGCCGGTCATTGGTGCTCGCGTTACACGACTCGCTTTCGAAGAGCGCTGACCCTTGGCTCGATTTCGCCATTGGGGCACGGGAATTGCCAGAACGCCGTCGGGAACCTGTTGCCGCCGAATTTTCCGCTTCAGGCGATTGACAGGTGCTGAACGTAACCTCACCGTGAACTGCATAGTTTGCCACGCGAAATGCAAGTCCCAGGCTGTCACCCTTGAACAGTCTACTGATGCGATCCAGGCGGCGCTGCGAAATTCAATGCGATCAATCGCAGAGATCTGCCCCCCGTTCCACTCCATCAAAGCTTTCACCCATGAAGCGTTCCAGATCGAATTCATTGCTTAGCGACGCGCCAAAGCGATGGCGTCGTCGCTCCATGCGATGTTGGGTTCCATGAACCGACGCATGGTTCACGAGTTCCTCTATGCAGCTTCGTTTCCAGACCAGTCCAAGATCTGAGTCGGCCCGCAATCTGCCGGAATAGACGCCAAGGAAATAGTTCTGCGCTTCCTTTGCCTGGTAGTCCTTGCCCTTGTGCGTGACGACATCTCCCTTTTTGAACCGGGCCCATACCGGAGAGCCCGACTGACCCGGGCGGGACCTGCAGTCGATAAGGAAAATGGGCAGACCCCCAATGTTCACGTCCGGCTCGGACGCGATGAAGCCCTTCGACCAAATCGGAAACGGCCCCCCAACCTGGCCGTACGGGTATCCGATGACCTGCAGTTCGCTTCCCACATCCCACCGATGCCAGTTTCTCTGCGATGAAACGGCATCCATCGAGACACTGTTGGCCTCCCCAATGATGTTTGCCAGTTCCTTGACGGGCAGTGCCACAAGGTCGGCTTTCGCACCCAACGTGGGATGCTCGGTCCAGGCCGGCAATTCCGGATCGGCGTGGTCAACCAAGTCGATGTGGTAATGCACTTCCGACGGACCGTGCAGTGTCACGACCGCATGGTCGGGAATGCCGCATTTCTTATGGAGAGGCTTGCCAGTGATGTTGTTACGCCCGGTAAAGTTGTGGCGGTTCGTGACAAGCACGGGACCGTCAGCGGACATCACGAAAAAACAGGTTCCGCTCGAGAGCTGGGTCTGACCGAAGTACATTCTAATGTGTCTGGATACCCCAGAAAGACTGTCAAAGAAGCCTGTTGGCTGGAATTCGCTCGTGCCTTCCATACTGCTGTCCTTTCTCTTGGCGTAGGGAATGCAAGTCTCGGGAAGAACTTGGAAGCTAAAAAAGGTACGGTTCGGCACCGCGTTCGCCGAACCGGCCAATGCCCGACGCAGTATGCAATGACGCAGTTTTCGGCCTCTCCCTCTGCGATCACAAGATCCGCCCGATATCTGGGAGGTCGACTGCGCGACGCACCTCAAGCATAGTTTCCAACTGGGTCATCAGGTTCTCTGTTCCGGCCGGGCCGCGAGTCAGGCTGCAGCATTCATCAGGTTCGCCAATTGAATGTGTCCCCGTCTTGCGCTGGTCGATTTCGGAATTGACCCCGGGCCGGACAGGCGTCAGCGGCAACGTCCCCGGGCTACACCGCCACCTCATTCAAGCTTTCGCATTACCTCAATGACCGGGTCGTGCCGACCAGACTCTATGATCGCTTTGCGCTCGCCTCCGAGCCGTTTTTCACAGAGTTTCCGGATGCCAGTGTCCCGTTGGTTTGCATAGAGAAAACGCCAAGCTTGTGCAGCGCGAACACGGTTCATCTCCCGGGCGATTGCCTTCGGGATCTCAACAATGCGCTCCCGCTCGCAGCCTCCCCAAGCCAGTTCCAACATTCGATCCGGAGCCAAAGGAAAATTCACGCGCACGGTCCTATTGGCAAACGCCCCATCACCATAGTTCGGGTCATGCGTTCGCGGATCCGATATCCGAGTGACCGGGCTGTCCGATGTGATTAGATGCTGTTCTCTGCTCCACCCCACAGTCCACGTCATGTTCAAGAAAACGCAGGCTAGAGGTTCAATGCCAGCCAACATCATGAGTCCGGCCCCGCGTAGAACATCGATCTTGTAGTTTTTCGGATCTCCAAATATCTCGCGTCTCTCTCTGTTCACGACGGACTCGGTGCCGTCGGATTCCAGCTTGCTTGCAAGGTGCGTTTGCAGGCAGTGATTCGCCATATGCCCTGCTATCTGAGCACCAGCACCAACTGCCACCGGAGAGCGAAGATATTGAGCTGCCAGGAAGACTGCAGAGTTTTCCCGTGCTTCGTCCTGCATCACCTTGCCCGACATCAGTTCCTCCCATAACGGAGCCGCTGCAGCCTCGATCTTCGCAAGCGCCTCTTCAGCACCATCGAAGCGCTTTTCATCTTCGACGATTGGGCTGTAGAAATTTGTCTCTATCGCAGTGTCCTTTGGCTTTCGGGCCATCGGCTCCTGACCTGCGCCATAGACCCAAACCATTCCCTGGTTGTCGCAGAACCGGTCAATATAGAACCGCGGAACAACATGCTGCCGCTTTGTCCTTTTTGTCATTCGAAGGTTCTCCATTACTGTTCCCAATTTCTTTCGAGGCTACATTTTGATCAAGTGTTGCCATCCGATCGTTCGACGACTTTCGGCTCGACACATTAGGCATCGGCATCGACGTCACAACCTCTGACGGGCGGCTTGTTTCCTTGTGGGATAGGAACGGCTACTGGCCGCGAAGCTGGCAGCACCAAATGTTCCGGCACGGATTGCTGCCCTCCGGGCGGTGGCCGAGCATCTTGGCTTCTCGCATGAACACCGACAGGACGGGCGCCACCTGGTCGGTCGTGGCCGGGGTTGACCTGGGGGGTCCGCACTATTCCTGCACGTCTGCACTCGTGACGGCGTTGACCAGCCATCCTCGGAACCGCGGGGACATGCTTCTTTTGGTGACTGCGATTGAACGCATGCTTGCCTCGTTTTTCGTCCGAGCACGCAGCATGAAATCTGCCATCGCGATGTCCTCAATCGGGGTCTTTGTAGAGGCATCCGCTGAACGGGACGGATCTACACGTCGGCACGCTGCCAGACGGGATTGGGCGAACCTTCAAGCATCCGTCAAAGGCATCGTGCCTGCGTCGCCAATGGTCGTCCATGTGCGCCGTCCGTTGCAATGGGCGTGAGCGAAAATGCGCTTGCGACAAGACTACAGGGTCCGGACACCGACGCCGCATTATGCGGCGGGCCGCTACGGGCGTTGCATTTCTCCGACCTCCTGGAAAACGAGGAATGCTCTCCGATCCGGCCACTCGAGGACTGGCTCAATTGCAACGGGTTCGCCATTGTGACGAAACCGGCGAAGGAGTACGTCGACAGTTTGGGTTGTCGTAGGGTGAAGGGTAACATGGACATCGAGATTGCGGTGGATACCAAAGAGCCTTTCGCCGCATGTCGAACACGTCGTGCTGCTTGCCGAGGACGGCGAGTTCCGATCGCCGGTGGAAGGCCTGCAGCGCGATGGCGTGCAGGTGTCCGGCGTCTCGACAATTTGTTCTCAGCCGCCGATGATCGCCGGCGACCTGTGCCGCCAGACCGACAGTTTGATCAAGCTTGACGAGATTAGGGCCGTCATCGGGCACCCTCCGCCAACATCAGTCCTGCCGGGGCCAATCGATTGGTTTCTGAAAGTCGGAGTGCCACAGGAGTTCCCGTGCGAGCCGCTGCTTCGGGAACTGCACGAGTAATACTTGCAGACCAGCCGTTCGGGCCAGCTTCATCACCGGCAGGCAGTCCGTGTCGCCGGTGATCAGAATGACTCGGTCGATGGATCGATCAGCCGCATAGGAAGCGATGTCGAGACCGAGCCGCATGTCGACGCCCTTTTGCTCGAAACGCGGCTTGAAGTCCTCGTCGGACAGCGTGGCTGAAGCTATGGGAACCCGTCTCGGTTCGAACCCCCGGAACTTGAGCGTACCAAGACGAACTGCGAACTGGGGCTTTGCCGCCAGTACCTTCAGCCAGTCGTCCGATCCCTGGAAGGCGGCAGACTCGCCCGAAACCGGCAGCTTCGGGCTGCCCCGATAGGGCGCGCAGTCATAGTAGAGAACCCGAAGCAGGGTTTCGTCCCCGCCTACGCAGGCATGGGCGACAGCCTCAATGTAATCCGGATCGTACCTGTGGCCGGCTTGCCGGGCCAGCACCCGAAGATGCCCACCGTCGATGAACACCGCCACTTTCATATGAAGAGACCCTCCACAGGTTTGACCCACGGAGGGTCTCCATATAGATGCCCGCCTACGGGCGTAGCGGATAACTGCTTGCATCTCTACACGTAGCCGACGCCTCGGTCAATTGAATACGCGACACGAAGGTCGGAAACACAAGTGCCCCGAAGATCTAAATGTGGCGTGCGCTGCCTCTCCCGGACTTGCCCCTGCTGATCGCGCCACCACGGTGAAGGGCATGCGAGCATGAACCGTCGCGATCAACTGTTCGCACACGTATGCGGCACTTGCTCTACTCTCCGCCCCGATAGTCTCAGAGGATGTCGACGGCGATGCTCTCCGACACGCGGACGGCGGAGTCGCGCACCGAGCGCTGCGTAGGTGCGTGTGCCGGATACCGTTCGACTCCACCGCCCGGTATACACAGCTGGATCGGGACTCAATCCAGAACGCCACGGTGAGGATCATCGGGAGCATGGGTGGAAACTTGCCGCCTGTTCAACAGGTAGACAAAACTACCTCGCATTGATCTTCTACAATCTAGTGTTTGACGCAAGTCAGGAGATTCCATTCTTTCGCGAGGCGCGATACTGTCTCCCTGCCGCCTTTGCGCGGCCAACGAAAACGGAGACAGGCCATGGGCAGGAAACCAGCCAGGCAGCCGACCGGGCTGTCGGACGGGGACCGCAGGCGCCTTGAGGATGTCGTCGGCAACCCCCGGAGCCTTCAGAAGCACGTCTGGCGGGCGCGCATCGTCCTCGGGCCCGGCTCGGGCTGCGGCCTGGTCGAGACCATGCGCCGGACGGGCATGTCGAAGCCGACGGTCCGGCGCTGGCGGGACCGCTTCCTCGAGGCGGGGGTCGACGGGCTGCTCCGGGACGCCACCCGCCCTCCGGGAAAGAAGCCGGTCCCGGAGGACAGGGTGAAGGCGCTGGCCGCGCTGGCGGTGTCGCCGCCGCCGGAGCACGTCAGCCACTGGACGCTCAAGGCCTGGCCGGGGCGATGGGGGACATGTCCGCCATAAGGGTGCGATTTCCGTATGGCGGATGACGATTTTTCCAGCGCGCTGAAATCAAACGACCTTTTCGAGGCCGGCGACGGCGGCAGCCGCTGATCCGGCGGATTCCGCGAAAATTCGCGGTGCGGGCCGGGATTTTTCCCTTTCCGATGAGGTCCTGCCCCTGTGCGGGAGATGTGGCAGAGCGTTCCCGGTATCACCCAAATGCCCCTGGACGGGGGCGGAAAGGAACGCTCCGATGGAAAGCCTACAGCCTGGGAACCCGATTGCCAACAACGACGACGGTTTCAAGTCCGTCGAGGCGGCCAGGGACGGCCTGGCGAAGGCGGGCATCGCCCTGGTCGAGAGGGCCGCCGGGATCGGCCTGGCCGAGAACGTCGCGGCCCTGTGCCGGAACGATCCGCTGGAGGCTGAGAGCGCGGTTCGCGACATGGTCTTCGGCATGACCCGTTCAGTCCTGGCCGACGCGTTTGCGGCGCTTGACGGCCACGGCGACGCAGTGGAAGCCGATAGCAGGACGTACCGGAAGACCGAGGTCACGCCGGGCCGGGCGATGACGATGTTCGGGCCGGTCGACTTCCTGCGTTCACGGTACCGCCCGTCGGGGCACGGCGCGTCGCTGGTTCCGGCCGAGGCCGTCCTCGGCCTGACGGCATGCGGGCTGACGCCGGCGGCGGCGGGTCTCTCGATGTACCTGACGGTCGGCCTGACGGCACGCGGGAGCGCGGACGCCTGGAGGAGGCTTTGCGGCAAGGGGCCTTCGACGGCGTCCCTGGTGCGGCTTTCCGGGGAGGCGGGAACCTGTATTGAGGCGTGTTCCGGCGCGCTTCTGGGCGATCTCCGGGAGCAGGAGGAGATGCCCGCGGAGGCCGTGTCGCTTCTTGTCTCGCTCGACGGCGTCATGATGCGCATGAACGCCGAGACGGCGGACGGAAAGGCAACGGACGCGGGCTGGCGGGAGGCGTCGCGCGGCGTCGTGGCCCTGGTCGATGCCGAGGGGAACATGCTGGAGAGCCGGGTCTTCGGGCGTCTTCCGGAGGCTGGAAAGACGAGCCTGAAGTCGCAGTTGAAGGCCGAGGCGCTGCACTGGCTGGACCGCAGTCCGGACCTGAAGCTTGCGGCAGTCGCCGATGGCGCGAAGGACAACTGGGCATTCCTGGACTCCCTGTGCCCCGACGTGACCCTGATGGATTTTTGGCAATATGCCGAGTTCCCGACTATGCCGAGTTCCGTCCCCAACCGCTTGATTCCGTTCGCTTCCCTTCCCGGATTTTCGGCATAGTCACAGGCTTTCGAGGTAGGCCATGACCTGTTCCTCCGGCCGGTACCTGCCGGGCGGCACGTCGACCGGCCTTGTCCGTTCCATGGCCTCCTCCTTGATCTTCGGGTCCGCGTGCAGGTACTTCATCGTCGACTCGACTATCGCACAAACCCCACATTGCGGGTGAAACAGTCACGGTATTCTACCGCTTTCATCCGCTTGGTGGGAAACGCGCTGTAAAGCTGGGCCATCGGTCGCGTCGTGGCGAGCCGGGCCTCATGGTCGCCGATTCCGACGGTCGTCGATACGCCATCCCGCGCTGGATGACCGATCCTGAAGCGGCCGAGTGGAACATCCGGGATGTTCCGCGGCTGTCGCGAACCGCCATGTCGGAACTGCACGGCCTCGTTGCAATGATTCTCCGTAATCCGGTCTCACCGGAGACAGGAGATCGCAATGAGACGTCGAAATCGGAAGACCCTGCAGAGAGAGCTGGCGCTGACGCCAGCGCCACGGATCAACCTGCCGAGGGCAGTGAAGGAGATGGCCGTCCCGTCCCTGGCGGACCTGATCGCGGAGGTGATGCGGCAACCGAACCGGACGCCCCGGGAGGGAGGCGGACATGAGTAGCGCCACGGTGCTGACCGCGGCACACATTGAGCGGGCCGCCTATGTCTACGTGCGGCAGTCGTCGGAATTCCAGGTCCGGAACAACGTCGAGCGGCAGCGGCTTCAGTACGCGTTGTCGGACCATGCGAGAGAGCTTGGCTTCCGCGACATCACGGTGATCGACGACGATCTCGGCATTTCCGGCGACGGCGTCCACCGCCCGGGCTTCGAATCCCTGCTCGAGGCCGTATGCA